>CAYZVE010000087.1:0-4895 GCA_964481805.1 uncultured archaeon
CATCAAATTCCATGATAGAACAAGTATTTATATATATATATTTTAGATAGATAATTAATGACCCAATTGTCCTGCGTCCTAACTTTATGGATAGGGATAGAATCTTAATTTTTGACTCTCAATGGGATATAGGAGGTCTACATCCTTCTTCTGTCTGCTGGTCAACTATCATAGAGGGTGTTGAAGTCCGCATCTACACGGAGGGGAGGGTTTCAGAACTTGAAGAACTAGTTGTAGATGGGGTTGCTGAACCCCATTCTCATATATTTACGAGTGGTGAACACACACTAGTCGTAAAGACTCAGAATTCTGGTGAATCTGTAAGAGTGTTTACTTACAGATTCACCCCAAAGAAAAAATAGGCTGGTGACATGGTCCTGAAACCCGGAAAACCAGTTACTTTCGATATTCGGAAGCTCACTGGGAATGATACTGCAAACATCTGGGGTTATGCAATAATCCCAGATGTAGAGTTCAGAACCAAGAATCACTACCTCCATCTCCTCATTGAAGGAGAATCATATATATGGAGGTGGGCCATAGGTAATTATGAAGGTTATGGTCCGGGGAGACCAACAATAACCTTCGAGCTGAGCTCAGACTCATATATGAGGTCAGATGAGGAGTTTCGAGCTGAGCTCAGACTCTAGAGGGGGATAATAAAGTCCCCCTCTCACTTTTATCTCAACACCTTTTTATTTATTCATATATATCATTATTAGATATATTATATTAATAAAATATAAAATTCTCCAATATCCCTCCATAGTATCTCCTCTAGGAACGAAATCACTTCTTCAATATCCCAAATCCTATGAGCCTCCATCTACCTATAATCTGACGAGATAAAACAACTCTTTCCCCTTTATCAGCACAAATAGGTAACTTAAGCACCATTTCAGTTTCTTTACCTTTCAATTTGGTGACTACACCCACAGACCTACCTGTCCCTACATTTATCATAAGCTGTTCATTTAGTTTAATATTTTCCATTTTTATTAATTCTTTTGCCCCAACAACCCTTTCAAGAAGCTTTACTTCAAGGGTGATTTTATTCCTTATTTCTGGCAACTTTCCAGGCAATCCAACTATATTCCCAACCAAACCATCTGCCTTTGTCAAAAACGGGTCTAATTCTGTGAGTATTCCTAACAACCCACCAGCTTCAGCCTCTTCTAATTTTTTACCCGCTTTTTCCATTGATACTATTTTTGTTTTGATTGGCTTCCATGTGTTTCCAATTCTTATTCCAGGTCTTAATTCAATTTCCTGCCCTTTTTTGAGTTTTCCATCAATTATTGAACCCCCGACTATTCCCCCGACTAATTTATCAATCTCAGAACCAGGCTTATTAACATCAAAACTCCTAGCAACATACATCTTAGGATCTTTGGTTAAATCCCTCTCAGGCGTAGGCATATTTTCTTGAATAGCCTCAATAATATATTCAATATTCACCCCTCTCATTGCAGAAACAGGTATTATTGGAGCGACTTCAGCAACAGTCCCTTTGATAAATTTTTTAATTTCTTCATAACTTTCTTTCATTCTTTTATTATCGACAAGGTCAATTTTATTTTGAACAATAATTATATTCTTGATTCCAACTACATCCAAAGCTATTAAGTGCTCATAGGTTTGAGGTGAAGGGCATTTCTCATTTGCAGCAATTACAAGTATAGCCCCATTTATCAATGCCGACCCTGTTAAAACTGTAGCCATAAGGCTTTCATGTCCAGGCGCATCTACAAAAGAGACAGTTCTTTGGATAACACAATCCTCAAAACATTTAGGGCATTTTTTAGTTGTGCAATAGGTATTACATTTTTTACATATGTAGAATGTTGCATCAGCATATCCTAAGCGAATGGAAATTCCACGCTTAATTTCCTCAGAATGAGTGTCTGTCATTTTACCTGTTAATGTTTGGGTAAGGGTTGTTTTTCCATGGTCTACATTTTCGGGTGAGTTCCAAAAAGAAGATCACTGTCCGAAGAGACCAATGTTAATTTCAGGTATTTCCTTTGGGTCTATTTTATTGAAAGTTATCACCTCTTATCATTTTGAATTTGGATATTTTTTCTTTATGTGTTATGTTAGGGAGTATTTTCTCTTTAAATAATTTATATTCTCTTATTTTATCTTTAGTTCTAAATATTCTCAAATCATACTTCAATGTGTATGAATTCTGGGTTTTGGAGATTTTTCTTGAAATTAATGGGTCAAAACCGTCTAATTTCAATAGATTTTTTAATCTTATACATTCATTAAGTTTTGGTAATATTCTAGTTTCCGAACTCGAATTTAAATTTAATCCAAATGACCAACAAGGGTATTTTATATCTATAGATCCGTCAGCTTCAAATAACCCAGCATAGTAACCATATCTCGCACATTCTTTACTATTTTTTAAGATTACATGCCAATATTTTTCAATTATATCAAATACGAAGTCTCTTAACGGCTTATTTGATGATATAACAGAAAATGAATAATTTCCCAATTGAGTTTTAGTTACAATCATTTTATCAACTTTATTCATCAACTTTCTTGGGACTTTAAACTTGGGATTGTATGTCAAGTTGATTTTAATTTCGGATTCTGGTTGATCGATTTTATTAATTAAAAATTTTCTAAAACTTAATACAAAATCGAAATTTTTGTTGGAAACACCGACTTTATGTGGACCTCCAGCTCTATCACCTAACCATTTTCCAAATTCCTTTGAGAAATCTTGATCAATCGTTATATACAGAGGTATAATTTTTTTAGTTCTTTTATTAGTTCCTAGCATTCTATATTCAAAAATAACCTGATTCTGATTTATCTTGAATTTAGGTTTCATTCCCTGCCTCTTCATTTTACAGAGTCTGATTTTCAGTCTATCTTCAATTTTTGTTAAATCAAAAACTATAAAATCTTTCTCAGAGAAAAAAAATGGAAGGGGTATTTCTTGATTCAGTTCTTTTTCATAGATATTTGAATAAACAAACTCAGCAAGAGCTTTTTTTACTGATTCTGGCCTTTCTGAACTGAGATCAACAACACAAGGAATTTCAACTTTTTCTATTCTGCCACTTCTACCTGATTTAATAAGTGAAATATTATTCTCAATTTCAGAAGATTCAAGTTTGAGGGAGTTTTTTATATTAAATAAAACCCATGATGGGATAAAAGTTCTGTATCTATTATTTACTTTGTATTCAAACCCTCTTCTCAAACAAAAAATTCTTCTTTTGTTTATTTTGATTTCTTTAGAGACATTATCCCATGTTTTGTATCTCTCTTTGAGGCTATTGAATAACTCTTTTCTAAAATTATCCCTAATATAGAAGATTACATTAATGAATAACTTACTATTTTCTTTCTTCAGTTTTTTCTTTTTTTGACTGTTCTTTAGGCTCTTTTTCAGTTTTTTTCAACTGGTTTCTGTTCTTTCGGTTTTAATTCTTTTTTAGTGTCCTTAGATTCCTGTTTCGGAGATTCTAATTTAGGTTTCTCTTTGGTTTCTTTAGCTTCAGCTTTCTGCCCCTCTTTTGGAGCTTCTTCTTTGGATTGTTCTTCTTTCTTTCCCAACAACTCTTCTGGATTTTTAGAGCCTTGTTTGATAATCTTACAGTTAATTTGAGTTATAGTCTTGGTTATTACATTTCCAACAACCATTTTTCTTTTTCTCACACCATCTTTTTTTGGACGAAAACAAGGTGGACCAGCAAGGATTATTTTTTTCTTGACCATTCCATGAACATTAGGGTGCATTGGAAATCCATCTTTATCGGTTCCCCCCGTAATAACAATTTCATAATCTTTCAACCCAATTAAATCCCCGTTAAACTTATCTCCTATTTTCTTGCCAACCAATCCTACAGCATCGTTTTGATCTTTTTCTATTTTATAACTCTTTCTCGTCTTTGGATCTGCAATCACAAACTTAAACATAGCCATTTATATCACCATTTAATTAATCTCTATGATTTAGAAGATTTAAAATTAATAAGTGTTTGTTATTATTAAAATGTCTGTTTTTCTTTAATTAATAATCCACAAAAAGAAATATTTAACTTCGTAGCCGAGAAGTCCCCTTCCGAAAGGTAGGGGATGAAAGGCGTTATTCATAATAATTAGTGCAGAAGATGACTCGGATGATTTTTTTAAGGAATTTAGCTTCTATTTAGTTAAAATAACAATTTTAATAGATTCTTTTCAGGATTCATTACAGCATCACTCTTCCCAAAGATACCTATACTTTCATTGTTATTTGACTAATAGGTGATAATTGTGAATGTGGACTAAAAATACATAGGGACTACAACTCAACAATTGATACTCAAACTTGGGATAGGAAAGGAACTTTCCAAATATACGCCTGTTGAGACTAAACCTCTACTTGGCAACGAGCAAGTTATGGTCGTAGAAACAGGAAGCCACCTTCGATAGATGGTGGTAGTTCACAAGTTAAAATTATTAATTTGAACGATAAGAATGCCAAAAGTATATGCACATATATTTGCCCAAAGGGGTTTTTTAGGGATTTATCCCTATGAAAAAATTGCAAGATTTATAGAAGGAAATGGTGATTTTAGTTTTTTAGTCCAAGGTCCTGAAAGTGAGTTAGCAGAATCCTGTAAATATTTACCTGGAAGTCATTTGGTAGAAAGTCTAAGATTAACAATTGAATATAGGAGCAAGGCGAGAAAAGGGAAAATCACAGAAGAAATGTCTCCAATAGGTGCTTTATTATTTTTGGATAAGCTTACGAAAAGAAGTGCATGGGAATTTTTACGAAGGAATTATAGGGGAGAATATGAAAAATACACATCTCCAATAATTTCTCTTGCAAGAGGGATAACATATAAACTAATTCTTCCACAAGATGGTCCAAGTTTTGGTTTAGA
>CAYZVE010000088.1:0-4864 GCA_964481805.1 uncultured archaeon
ATTAAACTACCTTCAACTCTTAAAATAATAACAGAAAGGAAACCATACTAAGCGTTCAAAAGAAGAATTTATTAGGTTTTTGTAGAATGTAAAGATAAATCTATTTTCCAGTCATAATCAAAGAAACAGCCATTCCTGTAATTACGGCAACAACACAATTAGTTCCGAAATATTTTAATGAAAATAATGTGGATACAGGGATAGCACTCCAAAAATATCCAAGAATGAAAGACAATAATACACCGAATATTAGTGAAACTGTTAAATGGAGTAACCCAATTTTAAAATTTTTGTAGGTTTGTTTTACGAATAATAACGCCCCCAGAAAGAATAATCCAAAGAAGACTAATCCTAACTGGGAGTTGGGTGGCGAAATTGTTGGTGAAGAGAATATACCAAATTGTCCTATGATTAGATATACTAAAACCGATAATAAATTTTTATCCTGTTTAATTGCTTGGATTGAAAATATATTTTTTAATTCATTGATTTCTTTTACAACAGCATCTTTTTCAAAATTTTCTCCCAGCCCTGATTTTTCATTTAAATCAGTTCCATATCTTATTTCCTGTATACCCTTCTTGGCTCCGGTGAACCATGTTTTAAATGAGAGAATAACTCCAAAGACACCTACAGTTGCTCCAAATACTCCTAACAGAATTATTTGAACAGTTGGTCCTGTTGTAAGTAAACGAGTATAGAATTCAGTTGTTAAATAATAAACAGCCAAACCAGTTATAAAGAGAAAGATAGTCTTTTTAATTAAAGCCAGTAACAATGATGTTATTTTGTTAACTAAAAATAACACAACCAAAAATATTATTGAGCCTATTGTTATCGCTGCAAAGTCTCCTTGTAAGATTAGGTTCGGTAAGGAATATGCATATAATTGAGCATAATTTATAAAAGTTGTTGTGTTTGTTATGTTCATGAAAGCTATTGTTGACATCTAGATGTAATTGAGTTTCTGTAAATAAATTTTAATGCAAATAAACGGATTTTTTAAAAAACAACCTAAAATCTCATAATTTTAACTCAACCAATTAAACCAGTCTCAACTCTTAAAATAATAATCTTGCTATGGCCTGCCCCAAGAATAAAGCGTTACCCTTCCGAAATTGCCCAGAGTAGAAATATCCTTGACCACTTCCATATTGCCATCCAAGAAATCCACATATCCCTCAGGCAGTCTGCTTCTGGAAAGGCTGTCAATAACTACCCATCCCCTGGGATTATTGAAATATATGCCCTTTAACTCATCCAAGTCCTCCACAGCGGGGACATGGGCATAAACGTATTCCCTATCAACCACCCAGTCAGAAACAGGCAAGCCAGAAATCGAAAAAGCCAACCAGTAATCGGGATCAAACCCATACCATGAAGCAATTTCCGGATAACTGTCAACCAAAACATCTCCCTCCTCCAAATTCTCCTTCAAATACCCATATATAGATTTGAAATCAGGCTGGGGAGCCCTTGGCTCAAGATAATATTCTTTCTCAGGGAAAAAGTTGAAAGAAGGTGTCAGGGAAACCAAAGCAATCATTGCGATTATAGCCAGGCTTTGAAAAATTTTATTCTTAGCAATTATCCCGGCAACATATTCAGCCATTTTTGCAAAGAACACAAACATTATCGGAAGCATGACAAAAACATACCTAAACCCGACGAGCTTCTCATGAAAAAATACAAAATACAGAGGTATGAAGAAGCCTAATCCCAACAAAAGGCTGTTCTTCCAATCCTGCCTGAGAGAAATCAGCACCCCAAGAACGGACAAGTAGAATATTACAGGGAAAAATGTTATCAGATATGCGATATAAGTTTCTGAATAATCCACACGGACGGCCATGACATGGGTAAGCGCGTTAAAAAAGAATTGGCTGAATAATAACCCAGCAAGAAAAATAACGCCCGATACAATAATCTCCTTACTGAACTTATTGAAATTTTTCACCATTTCTATATTTACCAGAAAATAATAGAGCGGAATCACCAAAAGAAGGGAAACTCCCAGAACATGTGTGAACATTGCACAAAAAACAGAAGCAACAGCCAATGCAAGGAATTTTATTTCTTTGGAATGGACATACCTATAAAACAAATACAATGACAAAATATAAAAGAACTGCAACTGCTGATACATTCTTGCCTGCCTGGACCATGCAATTTCGACCACAGAAAATGTGACAAGAAACGCGGATGCCAAAGCTATTTTCTCCCCAAAAACCTTCCTGAAAAATACATAAACGAGCAATATGGTCATTGTCCCAAAAAGAACAGACGGCAGCCTGGCAGAAAACTCGGAAACGCCAAAGAGTCTCATGCTCAATGCAATCAATCCAGTGTTAAGGATGCCCCTGGAGTAAACAACACCAGACGGCATATAGGGTATCAGATGCTCAATCATCCCAAGGGCTGCAGTAATGGAATAAGATTCATCTATCCATAAAGACTGGTAGCCAAGGTCATATATCCTCAGGTAAAACCCGAAAGCAACCAGGAACAAAACTATTAATGCAGTCCAATTTCTATTATTAAATATGCTAAAACATCTTTTGAATATCTTAGAAATGTCATTCAAAGCTATGCTTGTTCTCTTCATAATAACACTCTTCATTGAGTTTTTCACTAAAGAAAATATAAATGTTAACATTAACCTGTTTTTCTACTTCCTAATTGGATTGTTTGTGGCTATAATAGCTTTAGAAAAAATAACATCAAAAAATACTCACCTTTTGAGTAATTGAGATTGGTTATGAAGATTCAATGTTCAATTTTAATTTTTTCACCAGAACTTTCAGACAAATGTTGTATCAAAATTTCAATATTGATAAGCTCCCCACATTTAGGGCATTTTATTTCCCAAAAATTATCGAATTGTTTTTCATCCATTATATTTACCTTTTTCCTTAAATAAGGTTAATTTAGTTAGATAGCAAATAAAAGATTTGTATTTTGTGCTATATAGAAAGATAACTATTCTATAGTGGTTTTTATAGCAAAAATAAAGCATTTTAATACTTCATAGTAAACAGATTGAAAGGAAATAGAAAAATAGATTTTCAATCAAGCAATTTTAATTCATAAATTATCTTTCTTTTAAAATTTCTTTTGCTCTTGAATGCCTATAAGATTCGAATCCAAATGAATATAATAATCTTCTAAATATGCTCATTCCATGTAAAGCTTCATCCGCAGATTCAACATATATCCGCAGATCCTCTGTTGGTCTTTCTTTTAATTCTCTTTCTATTTCTATCAGTTGTTCCCTTATTGACTGAGTTAAAATATCATGATAATCTGGGTCATGATGAGAATAAGGTCATAACATCATATCACCTCAATATTATTAGATTATTTACCTTTAGGTTTTTTTTTCTTTTGGCTTAGGCTTTTTTTCTGAACTCTTTTTCTTTTTTAATAATGGCAACAATTTCAATAACCCTAATCCCAATAAAATTGTTACTGCAAATGAAATTAAAACATATTTGAAGTCAACCATAGTGGCTTCCCCTGTCATGGGTGATTTTTCTTCATTTACTGTTACTTTTATTGTTCCTTTTGTATTTTCTTCTGGCTCTTGCACAAGCGTAGTTGTAGTCGTTTCAAGAGTTGTAGTTGTTATTGAACTCCCGCCTCCACCACCTGATCCGCCTGAAGAACCAACTGTTGATTGAGACTGTGTATTGCCTTGGCTCCCCCCCCCCTCCTGTTGGTCATTGCTTTTGATTGTAGTTGTGGTTGTTTCTATATTCTCAAGTTCCCAATCACAAATTTTATCTATGACAATGACTGTCCAATCCTGGGAGACTTCATTCTCACCATCTGAGACATAAACAACCAATTCATGCGTTCCGCTTGCAGTGTGATCCGGCTTGTAAACATAACTTGTTTCACTTGAAACTGATTGCCCGTCCAATTGCCAGTCATAAGTCAATTTATCATTATCAGGATCCTCAGCGTAAATGCTAAATCTAGCAACTCTTCCCTCTTTTACATATATTTCTGAAGGGCCGGGTGTGTAACCTTTGATATGAGGCTCATGCATCTCTTCTGGCTGAACACTCTGGTCTGGGGGATCAACAAAAATTAACATGCTATTCATTGTTATTTCTGCTGAATCACCTTCCCTGTCATTGTCTCCATCTTTAGCAGTTACCCAAAATCTCATGTAAACATCTGCACGGCCTAAATCCCTGCATTGTTCCTTTGTCAAACCAGGGCAAGGTTCTGGTATTTTATAAGAATATCTTCCATGGCTAACTTCATAAGGATCTACAGCCCCTTCAGCTACGCCATCGTTGTTGTAATCATAATAAAGTTTTGTTGATGATATACCGCTTGCATCTGTTATTGTAACACCAACATAGATTGGCTGATTGAAAATAACCCAAGTGGAATAATCCCATAAAGTAAATTCAGGTGGATTAACATCATCGTCCCATACATGTATCACATCAACATCATAGTCAATAACTTCTCTTCCTACAGTATCATTAACTCTATATCCCCATGAGACTCCATCCATGTCATCAACAAGTTTAGCCCATCCTTTTTCTCCTTCCCTTGTAATGTTGTAGCAGTAAATATTTCCTTGATTATAACCATAATCTAGCCAATAAGTCCATGGGTCACAATCCCATTTATGGCGAAATTGAACATCTAATCCACATTCATTTGTTGCATTAATACAAACTCTTATGTCCCCCATATATGAATCATAAATTCTGTGATCTTCCTGATTAAAAGATTGAATGTAATTATCATAATTTTGAACTTCTACTACTGGAGGTTCTTCTTCTATACACTCTGGAATCGTGGTTGTGGTTGAAGATGTTGTGGTTGTTGAAGTAGATGTTGT
>CAYZVE010000089.1:0-1831 GCA_964481805.1 uncultured archaeon
TGGTAGTTTCTTATTCAGAAAGTTAATTTGTAACTGGTATTCCCACAGTTCAAACATAGGTGATTTTCTCTAAGTGGCTGCTTATACTTGAAAATTAAATGGTTGTGGCATTTTTTGCATATCATAAGTTTAATTTATTTGCTACAATTAAACATCTTATGAAAGAGTATAGTTGGAATGAACTGATAAGATAAGGAATAATATCATTCGAATTCTTTCATTCTCTCCTTATACTCCCTGTAAATTTTTTCAACAGCTCTGTCATCGATTATTTTTCCAAAACATTTATGCGGAACTAATGCTCCGCTGAAAGTTTTGGGGATATGCATTATTTCGTGGATTAATGTTCTTTCTTGATCTTCTTCCTTTAATTTATCAAACTTCTCTGATATTACCTCAATAACATAATGGGATTTTATTCCTAGAGCTTTTTGCCAAATTCTAGGCATACTCCAAATCCTTGCAATAGCATTAGATTTTGATCCTTGACTCCTCATGCATACAACTCTGGTTCTGTCTATATGTGGAAGATTTAATACGAATAGAATTCTGTTGACTTTTACTTGAATATCAAGAGCACGTTCGAATTTCATGAATAGAATTAGTTTTGAAATGATAAATGATTTTTGAGAATAAAAATTAGAAAAATCTGAAAATTAAGAAATTTTGAAGCTACTGAAAGTTTATTCAACAACAGATTCAGTTCTCACACTCCTGAAACCTTTATACCAAAAACGATTTACTGCTGTCTGATGTAGAGATGTTGGTTGGCTTCCTCTTTCACAATATTCCCCCCCTCTATCATAGACGGGCTGAACTCCTGAATCACCTTCAAAGACCATAGTTTCATAAGGTTCCCCGGGACCTCTTACAGTAGATACTCTTATTGTTCTTGGGGTTTTATTTTTTCTTTTTCTAGCCATATAGGTTGTTATTTTTTTTATCATGTTATCACTATATAATGTTAAATTTAAATAGATTACTCACCCCAATCTTCATCTTCTTCTGGAGCTTGAGCGAGTGTGTATTGTCCTATCTGTCTATTATAATCATATAGAAATATTGAGCCATGTTTCCCTTTTGTTCCTGATTTATAGAGTGCTAATTCTAATTCTAAACCACAGTCTGGACAATTTACAATTTCTCCAGGCATTTGATCTGTTATTTCAATCTGAGCAGCACAACTATAACATTCCCCAATTACTCTTTCTGTAATTATTGTCATATTTAATCACCAATATGACTATAGAATTGAAAATACTTTTAAAATGCGTCATTTTTGAAACAAAATAATACTTAAATGTCTCAAATGATACATATATGATATGAGTATTGCAAATGATGTCAGAATATATCTCAGAAACAAACCCTATATGTTGGAAGCAATAGAAAAAGATATTGCTAACCTTAGCAAATTAGCGAGAATCATTCAAAAAGATTTAGGGATAGAAAGTGATTATGCCACAAAAGCGGCTTTGTTGAGATTTTCTGAAGAGATTAGAAAAACTAAGCACAAAAGGGAAGAAAAAATTTTCAATATTTTCAAAAAATGCAAAGTCTCTGTTTGGGATAATATTTCATTATTAGTTTCGGATAAATCAGTTAATATTGAAAACAGAGCTAAAGTAAAGATAGAACCTTATCATATATACATTGTTGATAAAAGAATATTTGAGAAGGTCAAAGAAGAAATTAAAGATAAGCTCATCCAATATTTTAATGATTGTACTGTATTGCACATAAGTTCCCCAAAAGAAATTCAGAAAACCCCTGGTTATTTAGCAACAATATTGTCTATACTAGCAGAGCAAAACATCAATATAATTGAATT
>CAYZVE010000089.1:1931-4837 GCA_964481805.1 uncultured archaeon
CCTGTATATACACCATAATCTGCATCTTGATCAACAATAATATCAAATTTGATCCAATTTTTTTCTCCTGCCTTGAATTCACTGATATAAACACTTCCCCCTGAAAAAATTGGTGTAATAACATCAGAGCTTGAAGTGAATGTAGCTGTCATTCTTTTTGCAGTTCCTGTCCCGACGTTTTGAAATTGAATATTCAGGCTTTCCCTATCACCGGGGTTTATTTCATTAGTTTTTACATCAAGTATTTCAAATTGTGGTGTCCCCTGAACTCTTATTTTTATGTTTTGTATGGATGTTGAAAGTGAACCATAAATAATTTTGACAGGGACTTCATAAACTGTTGAAACTGCAGAAGAATCAATAAATAAATTAAATTCAATTATTTTATTTCCCCCGCCTCCTAAATTGCTCACACTTTTTCTCGAATCTTCCAAAACCGTGAATGGATAACTTGAATCCAATTCAATATAAACAGTATCCACTTTTTCATTGCCTTTGTTTGTCACCTGAAGAGATAAGATAAAATTTTGCCCTGGTTCAACAGGATAAGGATCTGTATAAGCAGTTTCAACGTCTATTGTAAACTGGTCTGCTGTGGCTATAGGTATAATCATTAACATCAAAGTTACTAAAATTAATTTTTTCATCATTTTACCCACTATCATCCATTATTTTACCATCTTTTAACTTTATTTGCTTTTCTGCTATATTTGCAACATTAGAATCATGAGTAATGATAATAAGAGTGAAATTCTTTTTGTCTATATTTTTTAATATATTTATTATTTCTTTTCCTGTTTTTGTGTCAAGATTTCCTGTTGGCTCGTCAGCTAAAATTATTTCAGGATTATTTGCCATTGCCCTTGCTATTGCTACACGTTGTTGTTCACCACCAGACATTTCCGAAGGACGATTATTCAGCCTATTTTCTAATCCAACTTTTTTAAGTAAATCCTCAGCTCTTTTTCTTGCAGTCAATGCATCTATTCCGTCAAGGCTCATAGGCAATTCAACATTTTCTAAAGCAGTTAATAAAGGAATTAGATTGAATTGCTGAAATACAAAACCAATTTTTTTCCTTCTTATTTTTGTTATCTCGTTATCAGAAAGTTCAGAAACATCCTGCCCGTCAAAAAATGTTTTACCGTGAGTAGGCTTATCTAGAAGCCCAATCATATGAAGCAATGTGCTCTTTCCGCTTCCTGAATGGCCTATTATTGCAATAAAATCCCCTTTTTTAATGCTAATATTAACCTTATCTAATGCCTTGACTTCGTTGTGCTGGCTTTCTCTGTAATATTTACAAAGACCTTTTGTCTCGATGATAATATCACTCATATTTCAACGCCTCCACTGGACTTAATTTGGATGCTCTTTTAGCTGGATATAATCCCCCGATTATCCCAAGGAATAATGCAAATAACATTGAATATATTGCCAATCTTGGCGTGACTATACCTTCTGCTTGGCCTTGAGTTACAAATCCCAGGCCTTTTGAAGCAAAAAAGCCAATTCCCAGACCAAGCAACCCACCAATAAAACTAATCAACGCAGATTCAATTAGTATCAACTTGATAATATAATCATTTGTTGCACCTATTGCTTTTAACACCCCGATTTCTCTTTTTCTTTCCATAACAGACATAATCATTGTGTTCATTACGCCCAGTCCCCCGACTATTGCAGAAATAGCAGCTATACCAATAGTAAAGAAACCAATTTGATCAACAATCTGCCCTATCTGTTTTGCTAACTCTGCTGTTGTAAATGCTGAAACACCTTCCACCGAATCTTCTATTGCATTGGCTACTTCTTGAACTTCTCCAATATCATCAGGATAAACTATCACCGCTGAATATTTGTCTGTTTCAAATAAATCTTGTGCAATATCCAATGGTATTATAACCCCAGAATCAAGGCCTGCATCCCCAAACTCTTCGTATACCCCTTTGACCATAAAATCTCTTTCTTCAATTGTTATTGTATCCCCGACTTCCAAGCCAAGAGTTTCAGAAATTGTCCATCCAATCATCGCATAATCATTATCCCCTTCTTCAAGCAATTCTCCTTCTGATAATACAACACCTTCTGTTGTGAATAATTCAATATCTTCAGGTTTAACTCCTGACTCAAAGAGCGTAGGTTGCCCAAATCCGCTATCATCTTCTAAATACCCAACTTTGTATATTATTGCTGTTGCTTCTTTTATGCCATCAACTGACATTATTTCATTAACAGTTTCTTCAGAAAGTTCACTGCTGCTCATTGACATAAATATATTGCCATTGGAACCTTCTATAACTGTTATCAAACCACTCGATTGCTCTAGGGATTTTGATACCTGCACTCTTAACCCTTCAGAGATTGAGCCTAATGAGACAACTGCTGCTATACCTATAAGTATCCCTATTATTGTCAGAGCTGTTCTTGTTTTTTGGCGGGTTATATTTTTTATAGCTAAGGCGAACATAAATATCTTTTAGTTCTTTAATTATAAAAGTTAAATTGTTTTGGCGTTTATTTTTTAGAATTGTTAGTGACAAAAAAGAAATATTTTTAACGATCAATTATAAAACTGATTTATGAGCAATACGGATTCTAAAAGTATATCAGGACTTCTTGATTATAGGATACTCCTTTTCCCTATGATGAGAAGATATAATAAAAATCTTGTTTTATGTGTGAAACGTACATGCGATAAAGAACAACCAGGATATTTTGAAACTAATATTAATTTAAGTGATGGTGTTTTGTTTTATGTCTTGAAACGGAATGGAGAAAATTGGGAACTAGAAGGACCAGAATATGTAAGCAAGGAAGAGGTACGACTAGTCGGTTAATTTTTCCTTAGTGAACACATTTCTTAGATTATTCAAAGATATTTCAAAAAATCTTTAATCAATACT
>CAYZVE010000090.1:0-4780 GCA_964481805.1 uncultured archaeon
TTATGGACAGAAGATGTCGCAATCAAAACAAAACCAGCCCTTCTGATAAATTCCCTCTCATCTTTAACCCATTCAAAAATTTTTTTGTGAACAAATTCAGTTTTATCAAACAGATTGCCGCAGCATTGGTCACATATATCCCATGAGTTAAAATCTGCTACCCAATCGTCCATTTGTTTTTCTGTGACTAGTTTAGGACCATCTATCATTGATGCAAGTATCCTCGTCTCGTGAATATCTGTGTCCCATAACTGTTGTGCAAATTCATGATCTTTTCCTAATTTTTTTGCTAATTTTCTCAGGACTGGTATTCTTACACCAAGCGCTTTCTCTGGATTTATTCCAAATCTAGCTATTTTTTCCTTGTCTTTTGGGTCGGCATTTTCCTTTAATTCTTTAATTATTTCATCAACATGCATCCAATCACTTGTATTTTCTTTCCCAACCCCTTTTGTAACTTTTGTATTGTTTTTTATCACTATATTCAAAGGATTCCTGTTTAGATTCAGTTTCAAACTCTTCATTCAAAAATTTTGTAATTTTAATTTCCAAATCTTCGGCTGTGGAATACTTTATAACCTTCAAATAAAAATCCTTTAATTTATCAGGATATCCCTTTCCAAATTTAACAAAAAGCAGTATTGGCACTTCATTTTCATGGGCCCATTTCGTTTCTATCTCAAGGCCAGCACTTTTTTCAGAAGCTTCGGCAATGAAAATACTTGATTCTTTCAATAATTTTTCCGATTCATCAGCAAATTTATTTTTAGGAAGTTTATGCCTATCTTCAGGTGTTGTAACTTCAAAAGTTTTTTTTAATTTTTCAAATACTGCTTTTATATCTTCTGGCGATTTTGATGGGTAAGCTATGTATATCATTCAATTCACATCTCAACCTTTTGTTCCATGAAATATCACATTGTTCATTCGACTATATATTCCCATCCGGGTTGCCAAGCTTTTTTCTTTCTCCAATCTTCTGCGAATGCTTGTTTATATGTTTTATTTTTTGTGATAACTTCCAGCGCCAACTGTGGAGCTTTGTGAGCAACAATAGCAATACGCTTTCCGTCATAATTTTTCTTCAAGAAATCAAGAAAATCACTTACCCTCTTTTTAACATCTTCATAACTTTCCCCGTTAGGAAATTTTTTCGTTATACATTTTTCTTGCATGAGTTCAACAATCTCGGAGGGCTGGGCATTATATTTTCCATAATTACATTCCCTTAATCTTTCATCGGATATTATTTTAACTTTACCCCCAAAAGTTAATTTTGCAGAATCTACAGCCCTTTTCAAATCAGAACAGAAAACAACATCAAATTTTTTATTCCTGATTTTTTCTTTAAGCTCGATTGATTGCCTCACTCCCAATTCTGAAAGCTCGGCATCATACCACCCAGAAGATACACCTTTTTCATTGTCTTTAGTAGTGCCATGAACAAAATATGTTATTTTTACACTCATAATATCACAATTGTTAATGGGAATTAACGAATAAAATCTTTTTTACCATTCATTTTCTGGGACTGTTTCAATAATTTATCCAGTTTTGACTTCATTCTTCCCAGTGATATTCTCATTTCAGACAAATCTTTTCCTATGAACGGGAGTTCAGATACTTTTTCAATTTCGAGAATGGATGGCTTAATTTCAGAAATAATATAATTCAAAACATTTGAAAGTAGATAGCCAAATACAATCCATAAGATTTCATTGACCCAATTAGGTGCTGACGGGAAGAGAAAGAACATGAATAGTATAAATGAAGCGATGAAAACTAATATGAGTTCCCATAATCGATAAATCACCTTCTTAAATCTGGGCATTATGCAACCTCAAAATTGCTGTATAATCAACCAAGATACCATTGCAGCGGATAAACCACCAATAAGAGAAATAGTTGGATCAAATTTCATGGAAAATCCTACACCAATGACAAACCCGACAAGTATCGAAATGACAATCTTCCATCCTTCACTTAATTTTCTTCTAGGCATGATATCCCAATAATAACATAGTTTATAGTGGCTTAAATAAATTCATATATACCTTAAACTGTTCTCAAATATTTCTTTAATGTTTTCAAAAGTAAGATTCTTCATGACTTCATTTTTGTTCATCCATTTAGCCCAAGGCACATCTATATTTTCAGGCTTGATTTCAGCATCTTCATCGACTTTTACCAAATAAACTTGTTGTTCACCATTGATACCTTTAAGATAACCTTTATCATAAGTAAACTTGTTAATAAAAGGCAATTTCTTGATTTGATGCTCTTCAGCTTCAATTCCACTCTCTTCTTTTATTTCCCGGATAACTGCATCTTTTTCATTCTCTCCTTCTTCAACACCGCCGGCAATAAAGCTGATATTTTCATTTTTTGTGTTAACAACCAAGAATAAACCAGAATTTTTATAGACTATTGCAATTATACCTTTTCTTTTAGAAAACATTTAATCGACCAATATTTATTATTAACAAAAACAAATAATAAACTTGAGAATATGATAAGGCTTGACTCAAAAGACAATGATAAATTAGAAAAATTACTCCAGCTAGTCAATAAAGACAAAGAACTCGAAAGTATGTGGAAATGTGCTAATGTCAACGCTATCGACAGAATGGGTTTCAATGATCATGGCCCTGTTCATATACAGATAGTTTGTAGAAATGCATTGGAATTAATGAGATTATTAGAGAATAAAAAAATCATACCAAATGTTGTCAAGGATTATAAACTAGACCAAGAAGATGCTGAAGTAATCGTTGTTCTTGCATCATTACTGCATGACATAGGCATGATAATAAAAAGGAAAGACCATGAAGACTTTAGCGTATCTTTATCTTTGAAATTTCTCGACAGGTATCTGCCTAAAATTTATACGACTGAGGAAACAAAAACTATAATTCTTTCTGAAGTGTTGCATGCAATCATGGGACATTCAAAAGAAGAGACACCTTTAACAATCGAGGCAGGTGTTGTTAGAGTTGCAGATGCATTGGACATGGAACAAGGAAGGGCAAGAATTCCATTTGAGGCTGGAAGTGTTACTATCCATTCAGTTTCAGCTTTAGCAATAGAAAAGGTCAAAATCCTCGAGGGTGACGATAAACCCATTCTTGTGAAGGTAATTATGTCTAATTCTGCGGGCATATTTCAGATAGACGAGTTGTTGAGGAAGAAAATTAAAGGAACACCAATACAAAGTTTTATTAAGGTTTTAGTTGAGATTAATTCTGAAAAAGAGAAGAGTATTGTCCATAAATTCGAGTTTTAACCAACAACTTTTAGTTCATATTCTTTGCTACCCAACCCCAATTTCTCTGCATAATTAATAGTAATCTCATTTTTCACTTTATTTTCCTTTTTGAATGGGTCTACTCCATCATTTGCTTTGATGACTAGGTCCAGTGATGCTTTATCAATTGCAACAGGATCTTTCGACATCAGAATGCCAATATCTTTCATGAATGGTTCCTGCTTTTGCTTAGCACAATCGCACATGTAGGTAATGTCTGTAAGGAAATTTATATACCACCATTTTTTGTTCTTGGTAGCGGCAAGAGTATATTCGACAATTTTTTTCATAAGCCTTTCATTGCTGCCAAAAACTCTACCCATTGCTCCTGTCGGGCAGACAGCAATGCACATAGCACAGCCTACACATTTCTTTGGGTTTACTCTGGCTTTTTTATTGAAGAGCCCAATCGCATTAACATCACAATTGTTTATGCAAACACTGCATCCTGTACATATGCTCTCATCGACTTTTGGAGAGACAGATGAATGCATATCAAGTTTTCCCCCCCTTGAGCCTAGTCCCATTCCAACATTTTTTATTGCACCGCCAAATCCTGTCATTTTATGCCCTTTGAAATGTGCTAAAGAAATTAATTTATTATATTTTTCCAAACCTTTCCCTAATTTAGCTAGTTTAGTGTTTTTTGTTTCTATTGGGATTTCTATTGTTTCTTCCCCCAATTCTCCATCCAGAATGTCTATATCTAAGAAATCAAAACCATGCTCTTTCGCTGTTTTTATATGGTCTTCTTTTTTTGTTCTAGAACCTTTATAGAGAACATTGCATTCAACAAATTTAGGGTTGTTAAAATATTTAGTTACATCCTTCAATAATTCAGGGTTAATATGTGTATCATTCTGCCCTTCACCAAAATGTATTTTCAAGCCTATATTCTCTTTCCCAAAATCTTTAGAAATTATTTCAAAGAATTTATTGACCCCAGATTTAAGATTATCAAGGTTTTTGTAAAAATAAACTTTTGATTTCATTCCTATTAATGTAGAATTTAGAAAATTTAAATATTGTTAACAAATTTTAAAAAGAAAAAAAATAAGGGATTTTATCCAAATTAGTCAAAAACCTAAACATCTCTTGCTTTTAGTGTCTTCCTTCCATTTGATGATGCTCTTTCAGATGCTCTCTTTACTATTCTTGATACGTCTGCATCCAATGCTTTTAGGAAATCTTCACTTACGTTGTAGTTTCCCTTGACTAATTCTCTTATTGCACTCTTAACTACTACTGACATTTTTTTTCACCCCTCCTATTTTAAGACCAAAAAAGGCCTCTAACTGGTATAAATTAATACTTTAGGTATATTTAAAGATTTCGCTTTATAAGCGCTATAGTTGGGTAATTTAAAGGTTTCTATTTTAAATTAAAATTATTACTTTTTTATAGTAAAGAATGTCGGGAATGGGAATTGAACCCACGACCTCTGCGATTCACCTAATCATCAAATCATGGCTCATT
>CAYZVE010000091.1:0-4690 GCA_964481805.1 uncultured archaeon
AGAAGGGAATTGTTTCAGGCTTGGATTCAGGCAATTTTTCTTCTTTCTTAGTTGACTTTCTAGGCATAAACATACCTACTTGATTAATAGAATAAATAACAATCTAATATTTAAGGTTTATGGTAAAAATTAACCGTTTTATAATGGAAAATCAGGAAATTATGGTGATTTATTAATCAACTTTTTGATTTTTGGATTTTCTCTAAGATAATCTTCATAGCAATGTTCAGCCAAGAAATTATAATTCATTAAATCAATGTGTGAATCTCTTAATCCTTCACATTGGGGTTCTATCTCTTCATTCCAGAAGTTGAGAATTCTTATCATTTTATGAAGCATGTGCCAAAAAGCAACTCCGTGTGCTTTATCTATCGGAATTTCATAACCATTCTTTTTAAGGGCTGATGCAACATCAGCCATTACTTTAAAATTACTTAGACAATCTGCATCTGGTTTGGCATAGTCATGTCCTTTTTTGTCACGTAGTCTAAGGGCTTCTTCCATACTTGCTTTTTGTTTTGCTACTGATTCTTCAAGTTTCATTTTTTATCACCATTATGCTTTATATCTTGCAACTGGTCACTTAAATACTTTACGGTCTGTTCAAGAGAGTTCAACCGTTTTTCTATAGCATCAATCTTGAAAAAGACTTGCTCAAGCCATGCCCATTTGGCTTTTTGTATTTTTTTGGGATTAGTTTTTCTCTTTCCCGCCAAAATATTCATATCTCCGTTTTAATTCTTCAAACTCTTCATCCCATTTCTCTTTGGATTTTTCTTTCTTTTTAGGACGATTTTTCCGTTCTTTCGAGACTAAATTACTCGCTCTCCTTTATGTTTTTTCCATATTGGACAAATATCGCTTTCTAAACACCAACCGAATTTTTGAATAATTGTCTCGCATCTATACGGTCGAATTCGTGATTCTTCTTTAGTTTTATCCAATTTATCTTTGAAAAATCGTTCAACGTGATACCTCGTGGTTTTCTCCTTAAAATCCTTAAACTTGCGATATAAGTTAACAAGTTTTTCAACAGTGTCGTAGCCAGAATAAAATGCCTCGTTCAAGAGAGCTAATCTTTGAGCGTGGCACATTGTTCCAGCCTCAATTCGTTTCATGAAACAAAGGCGAATTTTGCCCACGAAGCCGTGAGTTTCTTCCCAGTGTTCTTTCGATTCTTCTCGATGTTTTACTGCGTCCTCTTTATGTTTTTGTCTCCGCTTAGTAACAATATCACAAGCTAACTGTAAATGTTTTCGCTTCAAGCCGTAGAGTCGATAGAAATCCACTTCTCTTAACTTTGTTGGTTCAAGATTGATGCTGAGAACTTTACATTCTTCTCCAGATATTTCATGAATGGATGTTGGAATGCGTGCCATATTTTTAATGCTGGAAGAGACGGAATCGAAATATTTATATTCGTGGGAATTACTTTTAATAAACATCATTTGAAGTTCTTTATAGACATCATTCCAATAATCAATGTCAGAAGAGATTTCATAAATACTGTCAAAGAACAAATACACATGATAACCTTTTCGAGTCTTGACTATTAGTGGTTGAATTCCATGAGATATTTCAAGCATTTTGTTTATGAATATCCGTATTTCAACTTCCAATTCCTTTTTGCGTTTTTTAATTTGACTTTCTGTAAGTTCTTCGCTTTTAGTCCCAAAGTCGAAATCGAAAAACACTTTTTCAATTCCATAAACAACATCATGAGCAGTTCTCGGTTGGATACTCATGAAACTTGGAAGTTTATTTTTAGTATTTTCCTCTATGAAGGAAAAAATATCATTTGGATTATCTGTAAAATGCTGATTAGGATTACCAAGTTCTCTACCAAAAACCCCGAAGAATTCCAATAAAAAAGTTCTTTTATCAATATGGTCAATCATTCTTTCTTCTCTCTTCTACAAGTTGCCTTATTCTCGGCATTTCACGTTTAAGATAGCCAATTAAACCTCTCTCGGTTCTAAAAACTTGCACACAAGCATACTGAATCCAAGGATGAGTAAATAATCTGGTCGTAGTTGTGACTAAAAACACTTGTTTTCCCAAAAATTCCTTCATAGGATAACCACGTTTGGCGAGCCATTTAAATATTCCGCCACAAGTCCAAATTTCACAAGTTGTTCCAGTTGAACTTTCTGGCATGAAGGCAATTATTCCATCAACGCTTCGAATCAGGTCTAGGTCAGTTTCAACTATATTTTCATGCCTACTAACGATTTTACTTGTGAATATCTCCATTGCTTCAGCATCTCTCCCCAATTCATCTGCCAATTTAACTTCTGGACGATTCTTCTTCCACGCACCATCTTTTTCATAAAAGGGATTAACGGTTTCAATTCCTAATTTTTGTAATTCAGGAATTATTTTATCTCTTACGTGATGCCTCTCACTAAATGTATGAGCCACATAAAATATGGGACGTTTCTTTTTAGTCTTCATTTTTTGCCATCTCTAATAGTTTCTGGGCAAATGGATTCACGTTCTTTTCGGTTTTTAACATTTGAATTACGGCAGATAAAACTTTAATGAACTTGTCTAACTGTTCCCCTTTAAGTAATCTTGCCACGTTTACTACACGTTCTGGATTGGCATAAAGCAAAGCACGAATCGGGTCTGCCAGACTGACATGGCAATAGTAACATAGTTCGCTAGTATTATCGAGAGCAAGAAGCGGATTAGCCTTAACAGTTTGTGGGGCATGCCCATACCGCCAATGATGCATCGCTGTATTTTTGACTTCTTCCCGCTCGACTGATTTGCCGCATGCTTCACAAACATGATGGCGAGGGTCAAAAGGCAGAGTCACAACACAACCACCCCCGTGTGCTCCCGCATATCGCATTCTGTAGCTTTTGGATTTTACTTTATTTTCAGAGCCCATTTTATCAACCTGCATAATTCACAGTCGATTTGTCCAGAATACAATATTTCTTCATCATCATCTGGAATATCTATAAACATTTTATCATAACATTCAGCATGGTAGTAAAAATGTTTATTTCTTCGATGTCTGGAAATAACTTCCTGAGTCCAAGTTATATATTTCTTTGGAATAACTCTTCCACAACCAGAACATTTAAGAAAAACCGTCTGAGCTTTATCGTCCCATTCAATGCCAACAGAATAATCGGTTTTAATTCCGCATCGTGGACAAGTTCCAAACCCTTTAATTTCTATATCTTTTCCATAATTAGTGTCAGAAGTTCCAGATGGATGAAAGAGACAAGTTTCAGATGCACATAATAATCTATCGTCTTTGCACATTCCACGTCCTTTCAGAATTGCCTTAACGTGTGGAGTTAATTTGAATCTCATTGTCATTTATGATTCCCCTTCAGGTGGTTCGCCTTCTGGAATTTCATCGCCCTCTTTCTTCTTTTTACCTTCTAGTTTTTCTTGTGCCTGTTTCACAGCAAACTTTTCCTCTCTTTCCTTTAATGCTTTTGCAACTTTAGCGGAATCTGGCACGTTATCGATGCCCCTCTCATTAATTAAAAATGCTCTTTCAGCCAATGCAGTATAACTTGAATCCATCATCTCTACAACCCTAACGTTTCCTGTTGCCTTTCGGAAGAATAAGATGAAATCTGGTTGATGTTCTACTGAGCGTCCGCCAATTGGCATTTGAATGTCTGATAATGATGCATATGGTGTAGCCACGGGTTTGTCATAAATTTGAGTCGTATAAACAAGTGCCGCCCGATGTAAATCAGCTATTCTTTCAAGAGCTAGAATAAATTCTCTTATGAGTCCGTTTTTTATTTGAATTGTTTCTCTGCCTAGAAATTCAATTCCTCGGAAGAGTTTCGATATGGAATCACAAATTATCAAATCTACCTTGTCAACGTCTGATGGGGCTGGAAGACTTTGAATAATCATCATTTGTTCTATCCAAGATTTTGGTCTGTAATAAATGATTTTATCTCTAACAGATTCCCAATTCAATTGTCTGGATTCACATATTTGTTTCAACCGTTCAATTCTAAGACTTTTTTCGGGGTCGATATAAATCACCCTATTTGGACAAAGAACTGCCAGAGTTAAACATGTTTGAGTTTTCCCAGAACGAAACGCACCATACATTAAAAGTGATTTGCCCTCTGGAATTCCGCCACTAATTATTTCATCAATTACCGTTCCAGTCTTAATTTTGACTTCTTTTGATTCTAATTCTTCCAATTCCTTTAAAGAGATGGGATTTAGTGCATCTTTCTTTTTGTATCTATCAAGATACTCCTTGAAGAGTGCTCCTTTTTGTTTGACGAGAAGTTCTTTAACGTCCATAATTTCGTCGGTCATTGAATATTCCCCTTTCTAATATAATCTTCTATTACTGGTTTCATCTTTTCCCAGTCTTTAACGAAGTTAATTCCGAATTTTTGTTTCCGCTTCCAATTTTGAGTCTTATCATTCCATTGCCAAAGATAGACCATTATTTTATTGTGCCCGAACATATTACCGAGCAAGACGGCACACCACCATTTATTATTTTTGTATATATCAACATAGTCTATAACCTGAATTGAGTCATCCACGGGAAGTTTTTCGGCACACATTATTTTCCCCTCGCATTTAATTTTTGCATTAAGTGACATAATCTTCACCTTTTTTCTTTGCGATTTCCTCTCCCTTTTTGAATAGTTGTCTAAGCAAACCAATTGTCTTTTGTTTTCCG
>CAYZVE010000092.1:0-4688 GCA_964481805.1 uncultured archaeon
CATGTAGGCTACTTGATAGTTGGAATTGCAATTTTATTAGGGTTTATTGTATTTTCTTTCAACAGAGCCATGACTAATATAGTGAATACATCATGTACTCATGGTCCTAGTTGTCCGATGTGGGGAAGCATAAGATTCCAAACTAACGTGAGTATTGGTATAATAATTTTCGTCATCTTAATAGGATTATACCTAATAATTTTTGGAAAGGATAGTGAAATAATTAAACCAAAAAAAATAGAAAAAGAAGATTATGAAAGAATCTTAAAGGCGCTCGATGTTGAACAAAGGGAAGTATTTGAAAAAATAATTGAAGACCAAGGAACAATATTCCAGTCAGACCTAGTGGATAAGACGAAATTTTCAAAAGTAAAAGTGTCAAGAATTTTAGATAAGCTTGAAGGAAGAGGTCTTATAGAGAGAAAAAGACGTGGAATGACAAATGTTATTATACTTAAGCAATGAAACTAGTTTCATACAATTGTTGATATATTGTTTCAATCAACGTTTAGTATGAAAAAAACCAATATCAAAAAATTAAATATATCAATCAATGGTATGCACTGCAAAAGTTGCATTAATTTAATAGAATCTAAAGTAAAGTCCATAGATGGTATAAGGAATATAAAAGTAAATCTAAAATCAAACCAAGCTTCAGTTGAATTTGATTCAGATAAAGTTAACTTAAATAAAATTAATTCAGAAATAGAATCATTAGGTTATTCTATTGGTAACGACAAAAAAAGCGGCAATATTTTTCAAGGGTTAATTTATGGATTAATTCCACATATAGGCTGTATAGCTTTTATACTCGCTTCAATAATTGGAGCAACAGCATTTATGCAATTCTTTAAACCATTACTTATGAATAGGTACTTTTTTTATATACTTATTTTAGTTTCAATATCATTTGCAACAATATCCTCAATTTTATATCTTAGAAAGAATGACTTTCTTTCTTTTGATGGTGTGAAAAGGAGATGGAAGTATCTTATGGGGATGTATGGCTCGACGATAGGAATTAATCTATTATTTTTTTTAATAATATTTCCACTTCTTGCAAATGCATCAACGCCACCTAAATCAAATGGGTCTATATCAAACAGTTTAAATAATAGTTTCAATACCATGGGCAGCACATCTTCGATAAAATTAAGTATTGATATACCATGTTCAGGTCATGCTTCACTTATCACTCAAGAATTAAAAACTTTAAGCGGTGTGACAGATATTAAATTCAACTTACCAAATATTTTTCAGGTAAAATATGATTCTACAAAAACAACAAAACAGCAAATACTTAGCTTGGAAATTTTCAATACATACAAGGCTACTGTTATTGAATGATTTTTCCTTTTTATTTAAGTTAAATAAAGATAATTTATGTGGTTTTAATGTCTGAAAAAAAAGAATTAAAAATATCAGGAATGCATTGTGCTAGCTGTGCCTTGATTATTGAAAAATCTCTTAAAAAAGTTGATGGTGTTGAATCCGCAACAGTTAATTTTGCAACAGAAAAAGCCGTAGTTGAATTTGATCAAAAGAAGGTGAATATCAAAAATCTAATCAAAGCTGTTGAAAAAGCCGGTTACAAAGCATATGATGAAATAGTTGACAAGGACAAAATCAACAAAGACAAAGAAATTAAAAAAACTAAAATATTTCTTATTTTTAGTATTATACTCACAATTCCTGTATTTGTTCTAAGTATGATTATCAAAGTTCCTAATAGTGAATATATTCTTCTTGCATTAACGACCCCTATTCAGTTTATTGCTGGTTACAAGTTTTATAAAGGGATGTGGAATGGTCTGAAAAATAAAAGTGCCAACATGGATACTCTTGTTGCATTAGGAACTTCGGCGGCGTATTTTTACAGCATATATTCCCTTTACACGGGCATGGGTCACTTATACTTTGAAATATCTGCGATACTTATAACATTTATACTTCTTGGAAAATATCTTGAAATTAAAACAAAAGGAAAAACGAGTGATGCAATTAAGAAACTCATGAGATTATCACCAAAAATAGCAAGAGTTATAAGAGATGATAAAGAAATTGAGATACCAATAGAGTATGTAAAAGTTGGTGATATAATCATAGCCAGACCAGGAGAAAAAATACCCGTTGATGGTGTTGTCATCTCTGGTTACTCTTCTGTTGATGAAAGTATGATAACAGGTGAAAGCATACCTGTTGAGAAAAATAAAGGGTCAAATGTAGTCGGGGGAACAATCAATAAAACTGGTTCATTTAAATTCCAAGCAAAAAAAATTGGATCAGATACAGTACTATCGCAAATAATTAAATTAGTTGAAGATGCTCAGGGGTCAAAGCCACCTATTCAAATGTTTGCTGACAAGATTTCATCAGTTTTTGTTCCAATTGTCCTGTTGATTGCATTAATAACATTTGTAACTTGGAATGTATTAATTGGAAAGGATTTTGAATTCTCAATGCTGAATGCAGTTGCTGTCCTTGTCATTGCATGTCCCTGTGCCTTAGGTTTAGCTACACCTACCGCAATTATGGTAGGTACAGGAATAGGAGCAGAAAAAGGAATATTGTTTAAATCTGGAACTGGTCTGGAAACTGCACATAAAGTTGACACGATTGTTTTTGATAAAACGGGTACATTGACTAAAGGTAAACCAGAAGTTACAGATATTGTCGAACTTGAAAAAGTGAAGAAACAAGATGTTTTAAAATATGCTGCTATTGCTGAAAAAAATTCAGAACACCCTTTAGGTGAAGCTATTATTGACCATGCCAAAAAAAGTATGAAGATATCCGAGCCTAAAAATTTCAAATCTATTCCAGGGTATGGTGTTCAGGCAAGGTATCAAAATAAATTAATATTGATTGGAAGTAGAAAGTTGATGAACAAGAATGAAATCAATACAGAAAGATATGAGGAAAAAATCAGGGTATTAGAAGAACAGGGAAAAACTGTTATGCTGGTTGGATTTAATAAAAAATTAATTGGATTAATAGCTGTCGCTGATACATTAAAAGAAAATTCAAAAGAAGCGGTAGAACAATTGCAACAAATGGGAAAAAGAACTGTAATGATTACTGGGGATAATGAAAGAACAGGTAAGGCTATCGCAAAGGAAGTTGGGATAGACGAAGTATTATCAGAAGTTCTACCAGGAGAGAAAGCTGAAAAAATAAAGGAATTACAAAAAGATGGAAGAATTGTTGCTATGGTTGGTGATGGAGTTAATGATGCCCCTGCACTTACGCAAGCGGATGTTGGTATAGTATTAGGTTCAGGAACTGATGTCGCAATTGAGTCTGGAGAGATTGTATTGATAAAAGATGATATAAGAGACGTTGTGAATTCAATAAAACTAAGTAATCTTACCATAACAAAAATTAAACAAAACTTTTTCTGGGCGATGTTTTACAATTCACTTGGTATACCTATTGCTGCCGGTGTTCTTTATCCATTTATTGGCTTTCTTTTAAATCCTATGATTGCTGGTGCTGCTATGGCGTTTAGTTCTGTTTCTGTTGTGTCTAATTCTTTGTTAATGAAGATGTATAAGAAGAAATTTGACTAATTAGTAATTATGCAAAAAGCTGTTATTGGTATAGGCAACCCATTAAAAAAAGATGATAATATTGGTAATTTAGTTGTTGATGAATTAAGAAAAAGATTTAAAAATAATGACATTCTTTTCATCCGAGCAGAAACTAATCCCGAAAATTTTATTGATAAAATCAAGTTATTCAGTCCAGATGCTATTTACTTTATTGATGCTGTTGAGTTTGATGGAAAAGTAGGTGAAGTTAAAGTTTTTGATATAAACGAGGTATTGAATGAAAGTTTATCCACACATGGAATTTCTGTTAAAGTGTTTAAAGATTTTTTTCCTGACACTAAGATTTATATTATTGGGATCAAACCTGGGAATATTGAGTATGGGGAAAGGTTGGATTTATCATTAAAAAAGAATTTTAATCAGATATTAGAAGGTATTAAGAAATTTCTTGAGTTAAGTTAAATCCATTATTTTTAATTATTTTTGAAAATTCCCAAGCGCTTTTTCTGACCTTTCTTTTAAGATTTTTTTCATAATCAATTTCAACCAATCCAAACCTAGGTGCCCTTCCCAAATACCATTCAAAGTTATCCATCAAGCTCCAATAAATGTATCCCCTTACATTAACCCCCTTTTGAATAGCTTTATGTATATTGAGCAAATGATCTTTGATGAATCTTTCCCTTAATTTATCTCTTCTGTCTGCAACACCATTTTCCGTTATAATTATTGGCTTGTTCATTTTCTTTAAATCCATTAATATGTGAAAAATTCCTTCTGGGTAGATTTCCAAACCAATATCATCTCTTTCACAACCATCAACTTTATGATTTGAAATAGAACATTCGTCGAATAAATTAAGATATTTTCCACCTAATTTAAATTTTAATTTTGATCTAAAGTAATATTGAACTCCCAAAAAATCCAGATTATTCTTAACCTTTTTAAGAAACCATTTTTTATCCAAATATTCGGCTATTTTGACAATAGATTTATCAAATATTGAACTTGGTCTCATTGGCTCGAAATATTCTATGTTTTTAGAAATGCCTACCTTTGCATTGCTGATCATTTCATGTATTTTTTTGTAAGCTTTATTGTGGGTATATGATAAATTTTCATACACTTTAAGAAATT
>CAYZVE010000093.1:0-4549 GCA_964481805.1 uncultured archaeon
AAAGAAACGCTTTAGAAGAATACAAGTATCAACAACTTGGTGGCTGCCTGGTCCCAGAAACTCTAATTAAGATAAGGGGACAGGGCTGCAAGAGAATAGATAGTATCGTCGTTGGCGATGAAGTTCTTACTTATAATGGTCAATGGAATAAAGTAACTGCTGTGATTCCTAAGAATTACAAAGATATTGCCCCAAGGCTTATGTTTGTAAGAGTCCGAGGCGGTCCAGAAGATATTCGCATTACAGAGGATCATCAGCTGTATTGTTGGAATTCTAATTCTAATGAGTTCTGCTGGGTTCCCGCTGGCGAAATAACTATGAGTGATTATTCAGCAGTTCCAATTCCTCATTCTATGATTAGGAATGATTCTCAAACATATAATTTATTAGATTTCATTCCAGAAGAAGAAAAAGAATTGATTGGTTTTATTGGTAACCAGATTGGATATAAGTTTTCAAAAGATTCCATAAAATTTAGATCTAAGCTGGTTAACCAATATATTCTGGCTGATGAAAAACTTGGTCGGCTGCTTGGCTATTATTTGGCCGAAGGATGCTCTTCTTCTATCAGGTGCAGTTCTAATCCATCTTATTCTATTAATTTCACTTTTCACAGTAAGGAAATTCAATATCATCAAGATGTAATTACTCTTGTAAGGGATCTTTTTGGATTAGATTCTTCTGTTAAAGTTGAGGGAAACACAACAAATATTAGAATTAATGGTAAAATTATTTGGCTGTTTTTCAAATCTCTTGTGCCAGGGACTGCTCTTCATCAAGATAAATTTCTTGCAGTCAATACAGGTACGGGCGTTTTCTTGAAAGAGCTTCTAAAAGGACTACTTCGTGGAGACGGCCATTTCTCAACGAAAACTAAAAGAATCACGTTAGCTTCTTCATGTCCTGGTATTATAGATCTTGCTTTCAATATTTCGTTACTATTTAGATTGCCCGGCGTTGCCCGTAAGATCCAAGAAAATTATCAACTTCGTTGGTCTAATGATATATCTGTAGCATTAGCGGAACTTTTGCAAGAGCCCTTCCCTCATGAGAGAACAGGGCAGCTTCCTCGATATTGCAAAATTTTTGATAGTTATGTTTGCTATCCGTTTGAAAAGATAGAATTCATAGATGATTCAAATTGCGATTTGGTTTATGATCTTTGTGTTGAATCATCTTACTCTTTCGGCGGATATGGTAATATCATATACCACAATTCGAATGCCTTCTGGGACCAGGCCTGGAGAGATTTTATTCGTCCCGCTATGTATACTTCTCTGGACATGATGAGTCCAGTAGATTTTAAACCATTGTGGAAACAAAAGGTGGAAGAAGATAAAGCCTATTTTGATAAATTGGAATTTGCCAAGTGGATGCAAATAGCAAATAGCACAACTGGTGAAGAAAAGAGACAGGCGCTATTCCAGGCAAACAAAACCAGGTATGGTGTGAATCCTCAAGGCTCACCAATGGCAATATATGCAGCCTTTCCAGATAGTGAAAAGAAATTCTTTGATGCATTTGCTTATGCCAATGGTAAGGAAAGGGATCGAATTCGTGAGATGATTCCTGAAGATCAGAAGCATCTCTATGAAGCTATTTGGAGCAGAATAGATCGGGGGGACAAAACTTTATATCCAGGATCGTCTACTCAAGTTGACGAAGAATATTTAGCTCAAAGATTTAATGATTTAGAAGGTTATTTCCAGGATAAGCCATATCCTAAAGAGGACTGGATTGGTTGGAATTCAGCCATAGATTCTTCGGATATTCAGCTTCGGTATGTTGATAAGATTGGAGCAGATATCCATGATTACGAGATGTGGGAAAGACAGAACCGTCTGTTGAGCCGTAAACCCTATTTAGAGGGTTCAGAAGATTTTCTCTTTGAAGGTCACCCGATGAATAGAGACAATATCGCTGCAAAGATTTATAATGCAGGGAAATACTCTCCAAGTCCGCCAACCAACGTTTCTGTTCATTCCAATAATGGAAGCTTGTTTAGAACACAAGGACGGTTTTATTATAACGACGATAGACAGAACAAAATCATGGAGATGCTAAATGTCCTCGGATAATCTTTCGTATCCAAGAGATTCACAGAATGACGTATATACTGCAGCTTCTTTTCTTCGTAGAGGGGCGGTAGTCGTTCCGGCAGCGGCTGGAGTTTTTCTTGGAGCAAAGGCTTTACTCAGCAATACCCCTGGAATCCTGAATAGACTTCCTACTAATGCATTAGGACAAACTGGTGTTACTGTTGGCAATGCTGTAAGAAATATTCAGCAAACAAGAGCTGCTAATTCTGAGGCTGTATCTAAGAAAATCTTAGATGGCCTTATGCAAGACTTACAATCTGGAGGCAAGGTCAGGGAGACCTTACAGCAGAATCATCAAGAATTGAATTCTAAGATTTCTGCTCTTCTTGAAGCCTTAGACGATCCAGAAATTGCTGGTAGTGGAACAGAAATAATTAGACAAAAGAAAAGAGAACTGACAGAACTTATGGTGGCTGAGGGTGAGAAGATTAATGAGAATGCTTCTAAGATCGTATCAGACACACTAACTGATCTTTATAATACCGCAACAGCTAATGGCAAGCGTTCCTTCGCCGGCTATTTAGCTAAATATGATCGTCAAAAAAGGTATTTGGTTCCACCCAGTTTTACACATCAATCTGGAAAAGCGTTTAATACAGTCGCAGACGTAAGTGCTCTATCTGGTAGCATTAGACAAGAGCTAGAGATTCTGAACAGCACTCTTAATGGCGCTGGCTACGTAAGTGTATTGCAGCACAAGTCTGGTGCCTACTACGCGAGAATTACAGCATCCGAAGGAAGCAAAAGGAGAATTCTTGACTATCCTCTATCTCATGCTACAGTTGGCAATGCTCCTATTATCTGGACAGGCGAAGGGCTAACGACTCCTAACTCTGCTCTTCCTTATTATGGACGAGCAAGCGATATGGAGGAAGCCCTTGGAGGTAGAGGACCTCAATCTGTTGTTACTCGTGGATTCGCAGAGGAACATCTTCTTAAGACAGGCAGATTGCACAACTATCAGACTTGGCTTAGAAGAGAGATCGGAGATCGACTCAGGGGCGCAAGGGGGAATATGCACGCCGTCGAATCTATGACTTCCTTTGCTGCAGAGGCACTTGAAAACATTCCAAAGATTGCTTTTGGCAGTGACTTTAGATTCGCCAACACAGATTATGCCAGTCATATTGGCGCAAGAATAAGTAGAACTCGTTCTGCTGCGATGATTTACGACTTTCAAACAGTTTCAGCGACTACGAAAAGAACCTTGCGAGCGAGAATGATGGCAGGAACTCCAGAGGCCGACCTGGCGTTAGAGCCATCGGCTCGGCCATTCTTTGATCCGAGCACGCCCCACTTATTTACTCGTACCAGTTCTGGTACTTATGCGACAGTTGGTATCCGTTCTTATGGCAATGGCAAGGCCCCAATTGAGATGTTACGAAGTCCTACCAATACTCGTCAGATGTTTCCGGCTACTCTTCGTATTGAGCAAGCAGCCAAAAGAGAAGAGTTTTTTATCCCAAGAGAAATAATTACGAGGCCCGATGTCCCTGCTCGGATTTATCCAACACCTGCCAAAATGAGGGATATTAATTTCATGGAGGGGGAGGCGCTTCTGTCAGAGCTTTATCCTGAATTTAAAATGGCAGATGAGAAATATACAGCACAAATAGCATCAGGAAAAGTTGACCAAACGAGATCCTCTCCGGAAGGTGCCGAGTGGTTAAACACAAAACAAGAGACTTTGAAGAGATACGACGCAGACTGGAAGGCCGGTAGATTTAATCAACCAATCAACCCAGTCGCTTCTACTATGGGTAAATCTGGAACTTTCAGAAGGATTGGTCAGAATATTGAATGGACAGAAGCGATGACTGGAGGCATGAACAAAGTAGCCATTCTTGCCCCTTCAACTGCTCAATTAGGATTGGGCGAAGGAGAGGCCTATGTCGGTGCGGCTGCGAGAATCAGAATGCCTGTAATCAACACAGTTTTTGATCCATCAGCAGAGGGTCAGTTTGTTCCGGCAGTCAAAGCTTTGAATGAGATCTTTTCTTCAGGACAACCCTTGCGTTTGAAAAACAGAAAGGAAATTCATCAGTTCTTCAGAACCCATGGTACGTTACTTGGTATTGGCCCCGAAGGTCCAGTTCACTTTAAACGCTTGCACGGGCTAACGTCTCTTACTCTTGAAGGTCGTTTTTCTGAAGTAGGAGATAAACAACTTCTGAATATCGTTGGCTATTCTGATATTGTCGATCCTGAATATAAAGCGTTTAGTATTTCAATAAAAGGGACTTCTCGGCATCTTAAGAAGGCTTCTCAATTCCGAGAGGTCGGCAGACGAGCTGATGTAGACATTCTTGGAGTTATGAAAGAGTTGGGGCTTACTAGAAGTGATATGGTTATCGGAGCAGGGACCGCTTTTAAAAAGGGTATGGGCGTACTTCAAACTCAAATAATTTCTGCCTTTGGCCTATTTGAAGGATTCCAAGACCCTGCTGCTC
>CAYZVE010000094.1:0-4542 GCA_964481805.1 uncultured archaeon
CGAGATCTATTAGGGCGGCAATTCTTTTAGCGCGCTTTTCTTCTTGAGCCTTCTGATTCTCGTATTTTTGCCACTGTTTTAGAAATTGTAAGCACAGTGAACTCTTCCCGCCAGAAGGAGGCCCGTATACTTCTATAATCCTGTCAACAGGAATTCCACCACAGCCGAGTTCTGAATCTAGTGTAATTGATCCAGATTCAAAGCATTCAGAACTCTCTATAATATTTCCAAGACCAAATTGTACATCAGAATTATTCTTTTGGAATGCCGCAATCATTGAATCAATCGCAGCTAATCCGGTTATTCTTTTAACACCCATTCAATTTATAAACCTCTCTTTAAAAGCTCTATTTAATTGGTTAGCCAAATGATCTAATTCATTGGTTACCCACCAAATCTGTCTCTCAATCAATTCTCTGGGCAGCGGAATGTCTGAAGAATGCTGGTTTTGGTTTACTACGCTATCATAAACCAATTCATCAGCCTTATCTAATTCTTCAAAAGAATTGAAGCGTCGAGTCTCCCACACCTCACCACTGAAATCTTTAACTACCTGAGTTTCGTTTTTAAAGCGAACATCATCAATCATAAACACGCCAATTTTCGGAAAGGGTGGTGAGAATGATTTAATTTTATTTTGCATAGCTTCAGTAAAGTAATCTTTCTGAATTCCTCTGAAGAAGTCCCCAGTCTTTTGCATTACTTGTCGAGGCGAATGATTACCCAATCTCTTAATTGGCGACTCCTTTATCTTTTCATCCATATCTGGTGTAACTTCTAAATCTAAAAATTGTTTACACAGATCTCGAATTGGTTCTGCAAAATTATGAGTTACACAATGATAGATATTAGGATCTAGAGATTCAGTAAGTAAACGAGCCGACAGTGTTTTGCCCATACGTCTATATCCAGAAAATCCTAAGACAATTATTTGAGGCTGATAATAGACAATAGCTTCAGGCTTAAGCTCAGGAGGAATTGAATGTTGCTTAGTAATTAGATATGGAGAATCTTTTTGTTCAAACATTTGTTTCCTTGATTTGCATTCTGTTGGAATATATGTGACAATGAAACTATAGTGATTTCATGGAGTCGTCAAATGAAAACAGAAGCATTAGTTAATGGTCATTTTGCAGTTCTTCATGCCGGACACATTAGATTATTAGAGTTTGCTAGTAATTACGGATTGGTAACTGTCGCTTTGAATAGCGACTACTGGACTAAGCTTAAATATGGAAATGACTATATACCACTAGTAGATAGAGCTTATGCATTAAGATCTAATAGATTTGTATACAATGTTGTTGTGTTTGATGAAGAAACGCCCGCCGAATTGATACTTCAGTTACAACCTAAGTATGTTGTTAAAGGTCCAGATTATATAAACATCCAATTGGCTGAGCAATGGGCTATTGATAGGATCAAGGCTAAGGTGGTCTACATGGACGGGCCTAAGACAGAACAGACTTCAAGCTCTGGATTGATTAAGAAGCTAAAGATTCCACTTTATTGAAGTTCCAGATTTTACGCTTGATAATATACTTTCTTTAGTTGTTTCTACCTCAAATGATCCGAGCCAAGCAATAAGTCATTCTTGTAGTAAAGTTCTTTTTTACCATTAGGATTGGCAGACTCTATGAGTTTGCATTGACTACAGAATTCTTCAAGAGATAGCAATGGTTCTATATCTAGCTTTTTCACAAGGCGTGAATAAATTACTAACTCAAAGAATTTATTCTTTTTTTTGAAGAGTTCATTAGATAACTGATTAACTATATTATCCGCCTGAGTGTATTTAATTAAATCTTCTCAAGAAAAATCATCCAAGCTGTTGGTGCATGTTGTCATATGTTCTATACTTGGTCTTGATCATTTCTTTAAGCTCATCTCGTGTTTTTCCAGACTGTTTGATCAGATATTCTACAAACATATAGTCAGGAACATATTCGAAATTGCAGACTGGACAGTACTGTGAGGGAATATTATATTCAATATTTTCAATCCACAGCTCTTGTTCTGCTTCGTCTTCAGAATCTCCTCTCTCGGCATTTTGTGTGATTAGCTGATTGATGTTTATATAGGCATGAGCCTTACAAAAGGTGTGACCCTTTTCACATTGAACCATTTCTGTTTCAGTGAGGCAAAGGTCCCAACCTCCATCTGTATACGAACAACAATCGCAGACAAAGGAGGAGCTGCTGGAATTCGAAATAAAGGAATTTCTAATCTTCATTTTTGGGTCCAAACTATATGTTTGGCGATATGATAATAGGCTTCTCTTTTGTTTTTGCTATTCTCTACGTATAGAAAAGAATAATGGAATCTATCGGGGATTTTTTTCTGCATTATGAATTGCTGATATTTTTCTAAATAAAGTTTCATTTGATTACCATCTTTAGGCCAACCCATTTCATTCGCTTTGTTGATTGTATCTTCTACAAAATTGGTTTTCCTTTTCAAAGATATTTATTTTCTAGTCCTTATAATAGACCCTCATATAGTTCAGCTCAGTAGGAAGACAGCCATGGTAGCCAAGCTCCATTGCCTCTACAATCTTTGCTGTGTCTTCTGGCAAGGTCAGTCGAATCTTTGCTGAACTCTTAGAAGTGGTATCCATATGATCAATTTTATAATCAAGAAGATCATTTGGCCCGCAAGCAAAGAGTGGATAATAGAATTTATCTGCTTCTAAAACAAATGTTTTGGCAGAGAGTCTTGTCGGCGCGTAAAACCAATTACTGCCAAAGCCGAAGAACTCTCTATTCTCTTGTTTAGAGATTTCAATAATTTCTTCACCAGATAGAGGACCTTGTAGATCTGGATTGATAGTTCTTAGCCATTCGTTAAATACTTGAGGCTCTTCTACAATTGCGATTCCATACACATGATAACCGTTATTCATTATTTAATTCCTTTCTATATTTCCATTTAATAATATATTCAAACTCTTCTCGATCCCATTGATGATTACAGTTTTTGCAGATAACTGTTCCATTTTCTAATGGTTCCATATCTATTTCGTCATTAAAGACTATATATAGATCTTGAAAATGATCATCTTTGTATTGGCTTTCTAAGTTGAAAGACCACCAGGAAGTTATGTCCTGCTTGATTATCAGTTTTTCTGAACCACAGTCAGGACATTCTATTGCTGGGTTTTTGTAAGTAAACTTAGACATTTAGTTTTCCATATACTCACTTACATCATCCCAGGTAAACGCTTGCTGACAATCTGGACAGAAGAAGTTGGCGTCACCATTAATATTTGAATCTATCATTTCAACCAGCTCCATTCCGAAATTTGAATCATAAACTGCTTTATGATAATTCACGGTACGTTCTTCCCAGTAAATATACTCTGAATTACAACTTGGGCATCTTACTTTATTATCCATTTTATACTCCGATGAAACAGGCGTTCATTCTGAGCGCCTGAAAAATTCCTTTTCCTATTTGATCTATTTTTGTCTGTGCTAAAGTGATGTCATCATGGTAGAAAATTATTTGAGTAACAGCTTTAATAAATTTTTCTTGGTTAGAAGTATCGGTGTGTTTATTTAAAGTAATGATTTTCTTCTCGAAGTCAATCTCAAACTCATCCTCTTCTTCAGAATGATAGACTTGGTAAACATGACCTTGGTAAATGAATGACTCTGGAATAACCAGAACATTCAATTCACGATTATTCCAATACTCATAAGCTTGTTGAATTACATAATTTCGGATCTTATCAAGATTTACTTTGTCTCCATCAAGTAATTGGTTCACTAAGCTTTTTAAAGTAGTTGGTTCACCATTTTTATCCGGGACGAGCAGCATAGAATATTCTGAATTAAAGAACATATCTACAGCGTCATCAAAAGCTTCTTGTAGATACTCCTTTGATCTAAGTTTTGGATGTTGAAGTTTTACATAATCATCCATAGCTTGAACAAGAATTTTGAACAAGAGAGCTTTGTAGTCGTCGCCATCGAACATTGTTTTGTCTAAACCAAGCATTAATTTTCCTCTTTAATTGTAGTTTTCAGTATTTCTTCAGTTTCTAAGTCTAGCAACTTTCTATAATCATATCCATAGAGATCTAAATCTTCATTGACTTCCATTTCTAAGATCACTGTGTATTTCTTTCTGGGCGGTTTGTAGTCGTAACACTTCTTTACATGCCCATCCTCCTCTTTTTTGATGCCAGTAAACTCATTATTGCATATAGATGGTTTACTTATTTTCCATGTACATTCTTTGCAGTGGATACAAATATCGTTTTCAGTTATTATTCGTTGCATATTGGCATAGTCTTAAATTTGTCATAGTCACCACACTCAACTATGTAATTATCTAAATCAAACAAAGCATTTCTGAAATCTACATCACAAGAAGACTCCTCTCCTGGTTTGTAATCACAAAAACTACAAGAAGAACAAAGATCGTCATCAGAAATAGAAGCAGTTGTCGTTAGTTTGGTTCTCGATTCCCTAGCCCTTTCGCCAATCCCACCATAGCGAGCGGTAATATAATTACTTCTACCGCCGACATTCTGATTAT
>CAYZVE010000095.1:0-4533 GCA_964481805.1 uncultured archaeon
GGAGAAAAATATGAAAAACGATCCACACGACAGGTTTTCAAAGTTAAATATTAATTCTTCAACAGCTGCTTTGAGTAAATCTGCAAGTAAAAAAGGAGTGAAGAAACAAGCCTTAGATTTTACAGGTGGTCCTAGTGGTGCCTCCTCATATACGAATCCGTATGGCGGAGGAGGAACATTTTTTACTAGGCCAATTGATTATAAACCAGAGTTTGCTTCTCCTGATAGATATTTACTTCCGAAAGATATAAAGCAATTAAATGATTATTGGAGAATGTTCTATAAAATAGATCCTGTTGCAGGTAGTGTAGTTGATATTTATTGTGAGATGCCTTTGTCTGATTATGATATAACAGGGCAAGGCGTTGAAGGTAGTATTCATGACGATTTAATGACGATGAGTGAAAATATAAATCTTTTGAAATTGTTAAATAGTATAATGGTGGAATTCTTAGTTACAGGTGAAAGCATCCCACATATGTATTATGATTCAAGTGAGAAAATGTGGGGCGGGTGGGGTTTTCATAAAGGTGAAGAGATAGAAGTTGTCGATTCACATTTCTTTGGTATTGAACCTTTTCTTGTATTGAAACCGAGTAGTGAAGAAATAAAACAAATAACTAAAATAAAAAAGTTATCAGAACAATTAAATATACCAATAGAAGGCAACCAGTTTATGAACCAATTGTTGACAAAGAAAGAAGTTGCATTGGAACCTTTAAATGTAACTTTTATACCTAGATTATTGCACGCTTATGATAATAGGGGATCTAGTTTATTTAATAGATTGTGGAGGATCTTCCTTTTTGAAGATGCAGTTTTTAACGCCTGTTTTAGAAAAGGGACTTTGGTAACGATGCATGATTATACTGTTAAAAATATAGAAGAAATAGAAAAAGGGGAAAAAGTATTAGATAGAAGAGGGAAAGTACAAATAGTACAGAATGCTTGGTCTGAAAAACCTGCGAAAGATTTAGTAAGAATAACTATTGCAGGCAGCCAGTTTTTTGATTGTACTGAAAATCATAAATTTCCAGTTTTAAGAAATAATAAAATTGATTGTAAAAAATATGGTAATGAACAGTTTACAGGTAGATTAGCTCCGAATTATAATCGTTACCAGAAAGTAGAAGCTCAATATATCCAGAAAGGTGATTATTTAATGTTCCCGAGATATTTTGAGGAGAAACAACCTGATAATGTTACAAAAAACATGGCTAGGTTATTAGGTTATTATGTTGCGGAAGCCATTGCTATTAAACTTTCAAAATCTGGTAATTTAGGAATAGGATGGGCATTTGGCGGCAATATAGAAAATAAGAAATGGGTAGATGATGTGCAAATAATTTGTAAGAATCTAAATATAGAAACAGTCAAGTATGACCACGGTAATAGGAATAAATATGATTATATGGAAAAATGGTTACTGGAGCATGGCGGACAATTTTCGAGGACAAAAAGGTTATCTAAACAAGTAATGCAATGGCCACTTACTTTGAAGAAAGAATTAATTAAAGGATTATATCGTGGTAATGGATGTAATCCTGAAAAGTTAAGTACCTGCGGGTATGCTACTAAATCACAGAACTTAATATATCAAATTCGTACTATATTGATACAATTAGGCATATTCTCATCTGCCCCTAGTAAAGATAAAAATGATTTGTATACGATATATTCAGGCGGTGAACATGGACGACAATTAGCAAAATTGATTTGGAATAATAATGTTATATTAAAAAGAAGAAAAACTGAACATTTTTGGGTTGATGATGAATATATTTATGTTAGAGTAAAAGATATCAAGAAGATAAAAACAAAAGATCTTGTTTATAACTTGACTGTTTCTGGAGACCATAGTTATCAAGTAGGTGGATGTGGTACTTTTAATACGATTCAAACCGCGAAGAGACATGCTGCTCCAGTAAAAACAGTATCAATGGGGGATCTGACAAGTAATTATATACCTTCTAATGAGCAGATGACAGCATTACTGCAGAAATTAGCTCAGTCAGAATTAGATCCTCATGCGTGGATAGCTGTTTTACCTGGTACTAAATTTGAAGCATGGGGTACCACCGACAAGATAATGGGTCTTAAATATGAGTATGATACAATAGAAAGAATAAAGCTTATGGCGTTAGGTGTAAGTAAAGATTTTATTTCTGGCTCACAAACATTCGCATCAGCACAAGCAGGTTTGCAAGTGTTTTTATCAAGGTTACTAAGTTTTAGATTATTTGTAGAAGAAATATTTGTCAATCCTAAATTGTTTGCGCCTATTGTAAAAGTTAATAAGTGGTCAATCCCTACTAAGGCTGAAGTAGATCATAAAATAAAAACAGAAGATCGTAGGCAAGAAGTTAAACCTAGAATTACATGGTCTAAACAATTAAGACCAAAATATAATAAAGATTTATTAGATGTTTATAAAATGCTAGTTGATACTTTTGATTTTAAAATAAGTAAACGCACGATCGCTCGTGCTGCCGATGTTGATTGGGAAGATGAAGTTAGAACTTCTATAGAAGAAGAAGCTATTCCACCAATATTAACGAAACCAGTAGATAATAAAGGCGAAGAAAGTTCAGATTTCGATTTTTCTACAGATATGGGAGAATCTAGTAGTGAAGCTCCTAGTGAGGAAATTAATGAAGAGGGTGAAACATTAGAAGAAATTGCACCAGAGGAACAAGTGAATGAGACAGCGGAAGAAACAACGATGCATGCTAGTAGTAAAAAAGAAATTGATTATAAAGAAAAAGGAGATAAGAAAGAGAAATTCCTAGTGGGGACATATATGAAAAGGAAAGGAGTAAATATTAATGGAGATGAAGTTGGCAAGCGACTTGGTAAGCAATTTTTAGATGTTAACTTACCTAGTAAAAAAAAAGAAGTAAAGAAGAAAAAGAAGTAAGAATTAAAAAACATAAGGACAGAAGGAGACGGTAAAATTATGAATATAAATCCATTTAGGGCAGGACAAGAAGGACAGCAAAAGATAGTAGCAGCTAAAATAGCTGCCAAGTTTCTAGGAAAGAACGGTGGTCTTATGTACAAGTTATTTGATCTAGGCAATCTCGCCTTTATAGGCACACAAGCTTATGTCTATAAGAATGAGATAGGTGATTCATGTAGGTATTTTGTGAAACAATTAGAGGCCAATGATTTTGAAGATTCATTCAAAGATTTCAAGACAAAGCTATATCAAGTGGCAAGGTTAAGTTGTCCTAGTGAAAAACAGTATGAGGCCTTTATACAGAAAATAAATGAAATTGTTGATACAATAAAAGAGGACCTATGATATTGAAGACTATGACTGTAAAAATTATCAGTGTTCAAGACAGTATAAAAAGTAAAAATAGTAAGAAAACAAAGAAAAATATGTGTAAACTTAAAAGAAAAGGCGACCTAAAAGTTAACAGTTCGGATTAAATTACTTGTTATTTTAATGAGAGGAGATAGGTGCGTTTCTTTTCAAAAATAGGTGGTTTTATAAGACTATGATACATAAAAATTCTGCTATAAATATAATAAATTCAGTTGATTACGAAAGATTCTTTAGTCTTACTCAGAAGAGAGCTTCTAAAGGCATAAAGATTTTTTCAGAAGCAAAGTTCTCTGACCTTTTGAAAGAAGTTTATAAACCTTATGGCTTATCAAAAAATCCTTCTGATTATATCTTCGTGAGTGCTAGAGCATTAACAGAAGGTGTGCCAAATGAAAATTTGGATGCCTTCCCCGAACAAGAATTACTATCGTTGAAGAAGGACGGAGTGTTTACGTATGAAACGTTTATTCTAACGCCTTTATTAAAAGAGCATGATGATAGTAATATCCATAAGATAGCAGGCGGGTTTATGGTAGATACATATTACGAAGATCATAATCCAAAAGACAAGTGTGTTATCAATTTGATTGCTGTCGATAAAGTTAAGATACCCAAGTTTGCGAATGACTTATTAAATGGTAAAGTAAAAACATTTAGTATGGGTTGTTTAGCAGGTTACACAGTATGTTCTAAATGCGGGCACACTGCTCATTATGAATGGGATTACTGCCCCCATATTAAGAACAAACTTTTTACAAGAAAAGCTTATGAAAAATGTTTTGATGTTTATTTTCGTGAGCTTAGTAGGGTTGCAAATCCGGCAGATGTGAATGCTCAAAGCGAGCAGACTTGTTTTTTAGATAACGAACATATAGTTTGCAAATAAGGAGAATAGGATATTATGTTCGCAGAGGAACAATATGTTGAGAGCAGTAATTTGTTATCAGCATCATATGATGCTGAAGAAATGAAGCTTAGGATTACTTTCACAAATGGGTCTCAATATGAATATGAAGGAGTTCCGGAAGAAGATTTCATTGGTTTATTGTCAGCAGAAAGTAAGGGGAAATTTTTCTACCAAAATATTAGGCGTGGCGGTTACGCATTTCAAAAAATTCATTAAAGTTGATGGAGTTAAAAATTGTGAATAAAAGAGATGGAGTTAAAAAAATATGAATAAAAGATTTTTTATAAAACGAGCG
>CAYZVE010000096.1:0-1414 GCA_964481805.1 uncultured archaeon
AAGTGCCCTCAGGAAGATGTTGTGGTGTTGGTGCACAGAACATTTGATCAACATTAGGAACATCAGTCCTTTCTATTTTTTCAGTAACGTCATATTCAACAGTAACGTCAAATGTGATAGTCTTGTATGCATCCAAATCCCTAACCTTTCTTTTGATAATGTTATAAACACATTCACATGCATGTTCATTATCAGTTAAAGTGGCATACATTTCTGAACTTTCAGGAATAGTTATTGTGTTATCATCAGATATTATCGGTTCTTCTCCCCAATTTGGGCATATACATTTAGAGAAAGCCAATAAATTTTCATCATCTATTTTTTCTATTGAAAATTTCTTTATTATCGCTTCTGAATTCAAGACTTTATTTTTGAATCTGATATAAATTATCAAATCTTCAAGGTCTCCGTCAGTTTCTGGGTAATAACTCTTGGGATTAAAATCAAATGTAATATCAATTGGACCTGGATCCCTTACATGGGTATTTTTCTTAGCTATTTCTAAATGTTCTTTTGTTTTTGCGATTATGTAATCGGATAATCTTGAAGTTGAATAATCAGAATAACTCACTTCCAAAAGAATACTGTCATAATCTTTAACTGTACAGTTTAATTCTTCTTTTGATTTTAGGCTAATTACAGATTCACTGTATAAATCAAAACCAGGACGATTTGCAACCAATTCGACAAAATCTGAGACGTATTCATCTCTTCCTTCAAGTTGAATTTTTTCCCTGTAATTAAGCTGGCCTTTAACTCCTTTAATATGAATGGGTTTTTCTGGGAAAAGATTTTTTAATTCTAAAAGAACTTCATAACTTCTCTTGGCATAAGGTATAGATAATTCATTGTTTTCTCCATATCCTGTTGTTGTACCAAGGACTTCATAAACATTTGTTTCTGCTGGCTTTTTATTAATTGTTTCAAAACAGGCATACATAGAATCAAATTTCCCAGTAGCTAAACCTTTAATCCCATCACCCACACAGCTAAGATATAACATAAAGGATGATGACATAAAGTCCGGAGGGAGAGCCGACTTAACATTTTTCCAAACCATAGGCCCATATGTATATAACCCAAATCCAATAGCGCCAAGGACAATGAGTAACATTAAATATTTCATGACATGGTTTTCTCTTCTCGGGTATTGTGGTGGAGGTGGTGGTTGGGGCTGATTATATTTGTGTGCTACATAAGCTGCGCCTGCTATCCCAGAACCAGCTATAAGCATCCTTTTTAATCCTTTCTTTTTTTTTGCTTCTTTGATTCTTTTATCTGCCTGCTCTTCAACACCTTTTTTTATTTGTTCGATTTCATTTTCTTTTGTCGTCTGGTCTTGAAATAAAACATAATTTTTGCAATTAGGACAATACCATTGCAAACTCTGCGGATCCCTTATCAATTCAGTTCC
>CAYZVE010000096.1:1514-4516 GCA_964481805.1 uncultured archaeon
GTTATATAAATTGTAAATTCTTCCCCTTCTTCGACCCATTTATCAAAACTTTCCCCGTCAGAAGATGATACTCCAATCAAAAAACTAGAGTCTATGTTAACACTGAGAGGCCCGCCGCTATTAACGCTTTGTACGTTACCATGCGGATCTTCTTCATCTTTGTCCCATACACTAAAAAGAAGTTTGGAAATACCAGAATAATCAGAATTCACATAATAGCTAACAGTCTTTTTTCCACTATCTTCTGGGGATTTTAATTCAACATCTATTCTGTTTGCCCTTCCGGGTTTTATTTCCCCGATTGTGCAAAATCCCATGTCTGTTGATCTTTTTTCCCAACCTTTGCATTCAATTTTTTCAATCTCAAATCCCTGAAGATCAAAAAATTTGATCTCAACATTTTTGGCAATGAAATCTCCTTGGTTTTTAAGCCAAAAAGTAATTGGAACTGTGGTTTCTGTGGAAATTTCACCGGGTGCTCTAACTCTAAAATTTTTAACAGCCAGAACGTGCTCAACTGGGGTTGTGCTTGTACATCCTGATAGAAATAATATTAAAATTAGAATACATGAAATAACAACAAATTCTCTCATTTTATCTATTTTTATTTTGTTTTTGAAACAAATATCCTTTTGTAATAATTTAACTTAACAAAAATCCATTCTATTATTATGAAAGGCCAGGCAGAAACTACAGAAATATTGGCAATAATTGGAATGATAGTCGTTTTGATAGTTGTCATTCCTATTATAATTCCAATAATCCAAAAAACAATTGAATCATTTACAATAGATTCTCCAGAGGTTATATCAAAAGACCTTGCTAGCTTAATCTCAACATCAGTTGCATCTACGGATGATATTGTAATAAAATATTCTGTTCCGTCAGGCAGGCTTTATGATGTTAGTATTTCTGATAAGATGGTGACTGTTTCAATGGAATTGAGGGATGAAATAAAAGAAAGTTCTGATCCTATCCTTATAGATGCTAGAGGGGATTTTACTAATACCAAAGATTTCCTAATAAAAAAAGAGGTTGGCGATACTTATGCTGAATATTCTATTAACGGGAAAGTCATTCTTTTGCAGGGGAGCAAGCCAACTACCCCATCAGAGCCAGGTGAAGAGCCGCCTATAGAACCACCAATTGTTCCAAGTGGAAAAAGCAAGCTTGGAATTCAAACAGAGTTTAAATACGGGGAAATTATGAATTTTATAAGGGAAACAAAGCCAGCTGTTGTCAAAATAATGAATTCTCATTTTGAAGCTGCCCAAGAGATAAAGCAATTCTCACCAAATACATTTATTGTTGGAAGAATTCATAGTTTAGATGAACCTACTGTTGAAGATCCAGAAAAAAAAGCTCAAGAATGGTTTGATAAAAATAAGGGAACAATAGGAAGTTATTCTGGTTTTAATTGTTGGGAAGGTTATAATGAGCCAGCTTTTAAAGACAAAGATGGTATGGAATGGTTTTCTAAATTTGAAATTAAAAGAATGAAATTACTCGAAAGTATCGGCAGAAAGGCATGCATAGGAAATTTTGCTGTTGGGAATCCAGAAATTGAATTATGGGAATATTTTGCTGATGCATTGAATTACGCTTCTAGTAACGGCCATTATTTGGCTTTGCATGAATACGGCAATCCTTCCATGAAATATGATTCTGAATGGCTAAGCCTTAGGCATAGGAAAGTATATGAACAATATGGCCTAACATTACCGCTTGTTATAACTGAGACTGGAATTGATACTTCCTCTCGGGAACAAGATGGTGGATGGAAATCTGTCACAACTTCTGAAGATTATATTAATCAACTTAAATGGTATGATTCTGAACTGCAAAAAGATGACTATGTAATAGGTGCTGCTATATTTCACTATGGGTTTTTCGGGTGGGATTCATTTGAAATATCTGATTTAGCAGGTGAGGATGGGATTCTTACATCATATCTTAAAACTTCAAATGTGGTCTAATGATGAAAAACAAAGCGCAAGCAACAAGCCTTTCACAGATGTTAGTTGGATTAACAGTGATAGGATTAGTCGGAATGTTAGTATTTTTCTTAATGACAAGAGGTCAGGAGATAGAAGTGAAGGTTGAAGAAAACGAAATATTAAGGAAAAGGGTGATCCTGACAAATGTTTTAATTTCTTCTGATGAGCTTGTGTATACAGACGATTCAATAATTCATAGAGGAATTTTGGACAAGCGAAAACTTGATGTTTTGGGACTAAATGCATTGTTATCAGAAATATCATACCCCAAAATAGGTTATTCAGTTAAAATTGTTGATTTAGACAATAATAATAAGTGGGTTATTGGGGATGATTTTAAACCAGTTTTTGAATCTCCTGTAGCTATAAGGTATTCTGAAGACAATGTTCATGTTGGTTTACTTTCAATTAATTTTGATAAGGGGTCAGATTTAGAAACACACTATTCAACCACCACTTTATATGACGGCGCCACCTCAACAGAGTGCTCTAATTTATTTAATATAGAACCTCTCGCGCAATTAAATAGTGAATGGGGTTATGGTGATATACAAAAACAATGGTGTGGAATTACAGCGGCTACTATGTTTTTCAACTATTATATAGATCATCCTATAACACCAAAAGAAGTATATGAATATTGCAGAGATAGCTGTGGTACTTGGGATGCTTGGAATGGTTGTGGGGCAAAGTACTTTTTAGATAATGAACTAACAATTGATTATGATGTTCCTCATACAAAGGATGAATATATAAAAAGGCTTGGTTACTATGTTTGTAATTTGAAAAAACCAGTTATTGCTGAAATATCTTTAGTACAAGGTATAGATCATTTTGTTGTTGTTACTGAGGTTAATTCAGATTCTGTGTTTTATAATGATCCTTGGTATGGAGAAGAGAGGGAATCATCTCATTCTGATTTCTTTGAATCCGTACAAAAGAAAGGAACCTATCAGATTCGTTACAAAAGCGATAGTTGAAGGTGCTGTTGAATAACTAACAAAT
>CAYZVE010000097.1:0-4471 GCA_964481805.1 uncultured archaeon
TTGAATGGTAACTAAATTAAAGAAAAGAGGAAATTATTTTAGGAAACTACAATTTGTTGTTTTTTCTGAAAATATTTCTAAGTTTTGATGTTAAGCTAGATTCTTTGTTTTTTAGATCTTTCCTTTCTTCCATGAGTTTTTGAAGTCTTCTAGATAGTTCTTCTATTTGTTGGTCCAAAGATTTCCATTCGAATCTGCTTTTTCTGCCATAATCCATAAACCATTTGATCTCCTGACCATATCTATTTTCCCATGTTAACCGTTCAAAGGGTATCCTATCTATTTTTTGTTGCTGCTCATAAGGCAATGGAAACCCTACAGTTATCATAGCAGTAACCCTAAATTTATCTGGTATTTCTACGACATTTCCAACCTCATCTTCATCAAATGCCCCAATCCAACATGCACCCAGGCCTAAATCATGTGCAACTAAAAGCATATTCTGGACACAAGCTGCTGTGTCCTGCAAAGCATAAACCTGTTTTCCTCTTTCTTTATATTTTTCCTTTATTTTTTCCAAATTTGCAAGAATAACTATCACCGCAGATGCATTTTTAACATGCGATTGCTTCAAAGAAGCTTCGGATAATTTCCTTTTTGTTTCCTGGTCTCTGACAATAATGAATTCCCATTCTTGTATATTGCCAGCAGAAGGCGCATAAGTCCCAGCTGTAATAATTTCTGCTATCATTTCGTTTGGTACGTTTTTTTTGTCGTAATTTCTTACTGATCTTCTTGATTCAATGCAGTCAAAAGTTTCCATAATTAGATTTTGTATTTCAAGATATTAAATTTTAAGTCAAGTACTGGAATATTTTCTCCTTACAACAAAATTATCATAACATTTAAATTCTTTTTCTGCACCACAAATTATTAACCTTTAGGAAAAAGAAATAATTAACATGAGATACTCTATCCTCGTCGACATTTATGAAAAACTGGAAAATGAACCTAGTAAACTGAAAAAAACTGAAATACTTTCTGAATTACTCAAAGAAACTTCCACTGAACAATTATCAAAAGTGGTTCTTCTAGCATCAGGAAAAATATTTCCAACACAATCAGAAGAAAAAACAGGCATAGCTGATAAAATAATAATCAAAACCTTAGTGAGAACAACAGGAGTGACAGAAAAAGAAATCATAAAAAAATTCAAAAAACTTGGCGACCTTGGGTTAGTTGTTGAAGAATGCATGAAATCAAAAAAACAAGCATCTTTATTCAAAAAAGAACTGACAATAGATTTGGTGTTTAATAACCTTCAACAGCTGTCCAAACTAGAAGGGAAGGGTTCACAAGAAAGAAAAATGAATTTTATCTCCCAATTACTTTCATCATCTAAACCCAAAGAAGCAAAATATATCGTAAGAACTGCACTTGAAACCCTGAGAATAGGCGTGGCTGAAGGAATAATAAGGGATTCAATAGCGCAAGCGTTTAATGTTGATAAAAAAGCAGTGGAAGATGCTTGGTTTCTAAACCCTGATTATGGAGAAATAACAAAAATAGCAAAAGAAAAGGGCAAAAACGGGTTAAAAAAAATAAATTTAACAATAGGCAAGCCATACATAATGATGCTTGGCGAAAAATCACCTTCCTTGGAAGAGGCCTTAAATAGCTACGAAGAAGTCATGTTGGAATACAAATATGATGGCATAAGAACGCAAATACACAAAAAAGAAGACGATATCAAACTATTCACCAGAAATCTTGAAGACATAACAGACCAATTTCCTGATTTAGTTAAATTAGTAAAACAAGCAATAAATTGTAAAGATTGCATAATTGAAGGTGAGACAATAGGCATAGATCCTAAAACGAATCAGCCTATCCCATTTCAGCAATTATCACGGCGGATTCAAAGAAAATATGATATCAAAGAAATGTCAAAAAAAAATCCAATCAGAATTTATCTTTTTGATGCAATTCGTATTAACGGAAAAAATCTAATAAATGAAACATACAAATCAAGGAGAAAAGAGCTTGAAAAAATAATCAAGCCAGTAAAAAATAAATTTGAATTGTCCCATGCTATCAAGACGAAAGACTTAAAAGAAGCCGAAAAATTCTACAAGCAATCTCTAAAAGAAAAACAAGAAGGCCTTATGGTTAAAAATTTGAATGCAATATATCAGCCTGGCCGCCGAGTAGGCCAGTGGTTAAAAGTTAAACCAATACTCGAGCCTTTAGATTTAGCAATCATAAAGGCTGAATATGGGACAGGAAAAAGATCAAACTGGTTTGGGTCATTTACTTTAGGCTGTATAAAAGATACCCAGTCGGATGAATACCTTCCATGCGGAAAGCTCGGAACTGGGTTAACAGATGAGGAATTCAAAGAGCTGACTAAGCGGTTAAAACCTCTAATAATAAAAGAAGAAGGGAGGGAAGTAGAATTATTGCCAAAAGTCATCATAGAGGTCGCATATGAACAAATTCAAAAATCTCCAACATATGAATCCGGGTATGCCCTTAGATTTCCAAGGTTGATTGGTTTTAAAACCGATAGAAATTTCCCAAATGAGCTTGAAAAATTAAAAAGGCTGTTCAATCAACAATTTAAGAGCAAAAGTGAGAAAAATAAGTTAGATTAAATAGAAAGAAAACTCATTTAATATTGTAAAGTAATGAATAAATTCTTAAATAGTCAATCACTATTAAGTAATAAGGGGGTGTAGTATGTTAGCCTCATCTGAAGTTATGGATGCATTAAAAAGTATTGGGTTAAACTTGTATGAAAGAAAGCTTTGGGTTGCACTTCTTGCTAAAGGTGTAGCAACTGCTGGTGAATTATCTGCTGTTGCAAATGTTCCAAGATCAAGAAGTTATGATGTTCTGCAAACGTTAGCAGACAAAGGCTTTGTAGTAGTTCAAACATCTAAGCCATTGAAATATGTAGCGATGACACCAACAGAAGCATTAGATAAAGCCAAAGAAAAACTTAGAGAATATTATGAATTAAATATTGAAAGAATAGACAGATTTCAAAGCTCAAAAATAATCGATGAGTTAGATCTGATACATAAAAAAGGACTGGAAGTAATATTGCCAGAAGATTTAACAGGGTCATTAAAAGGAAAATATTCTGTTTTGCAACAAGTTGGAAGCATGTTCAAAGAAGCGACAAATACTATAAATATTGTAACAACACCTAATGGGCTGAATGATTTATTTGAAAATCAACTCAATATACTGAAAAAGCTAAAGAGTAAAGGTGTGAAGATAAGGATAGCAAGTAAAACAGACGAAAAATGTTCAGAGGCTATAAAAGTATTATCGGGAGTAGCAGAAATTAAAAATATATCTAATGTGCAAATTCCTCTGAATGGCAATTTCTTTATTGTAGACGGAAAGCAATTATCAATGGGATTATCAGACCCAGAGACTGTTCATACATCACAAGAAATGATGTTTTGGACAAAATCTAGATATGCAGCGGAAAATATAGGTAATCCATTGTTCAATCTTGTTTGGCAAAATTCAGAATCTTTGATGCCTGAAAAAAAAGCAAAGTAAATTCTTTTTTCTTTTTATTTTAACCAACAAATATTGGTCTTTTAGAAAGCATTTTCGGTAATGAAAGTTTCTTGAAGGGTTTATCACCAATTTCATCCCCTATTTTTTTGACCAGATCATCTAACTTCATTTTTACCTGCTTGCCTTTTTCTGATCTTATTCTTACGCTAAATTCTCCACTCTCTTTTTCCCTTTTCCCAATGACTAACGCGTATGGGACCCATTCTAATTCGGAATCCCTAATCCTTTTCTGGACGGTAAGCTGCCTGTCATCTATATCTAATCTTACTCTCTGTTTATCCAATTTTTTCATAACTTCCTTTGAGAATTCTATAAAATCGTCGTTTAAAGGAATCAATCTCACATGAGTTGGTGTCAACCACATTGGTAATTCAGGTATACCCCCAGCTTTTTCTGTCATATAAGCCATTTCCAACAGAGCATAAATATCCCTTTCAATCGCCCCACTGGGAGAACAATGCAAGATTATTGGATATTGTTTTTTGCTATTTTCATCAATATAAGTTATGCCATAATTCTTTGAATTCTCAATGTCTATCTGATCTGTTGCCAATGCTGAACATTTGTCCAATGCATCAACAAAATTCAATTCATATTTGACAACAAAATAAAATGCCCTTTTATTCCACATTTCAACTAAAGCGGGCTTTCCATGAAGTTCCAACAACATCTTTATTAAATCTTTATGTTCCTCATAAAAATCTTTGGTAAATCTGATTGCCAATTCATAATCCTCTTTCTTGAAACCAATTCCCTCCAGAACATCCTGACACATCCTGAATCTTTTCTTGTACTCTTCTATAGCCTGAGGCATGTCCTTGCAAAATGCATGTACATCCGGCATTGTAAATGCTCTTAATCTCCTCAATCCCGCAAGTTCGCTTTTTCTCTCTCTTCTGAAACTGTATCTTGTTAGTTCATACAACCATAATGG
>CAYZVE010000098.1:0-2447 GCA_964481805.1 uncultured archaeon
ATAAGTCAAGAATGTGAGTGATACAGATAAAATTTTATGAATTTTCTAGTCTTGGCTAAAAGCTCTGTTGAAAAGTCAATTTTTCAATGTTCTCATATATATATAATGTCAACATATAATTTATATGAGAATATTGTTGATAATTTTTGTATTTCTTTTAATATTTTCTGGACCCGTTTTTTCTCTTGGTCTTTTGGATATTGACAAAATATTTTCCTTTTTAATTATATCATCTCCTGGAGATGAAGATTATTTCATTTTCAGTCAAAATTACATGAGAAATATTCTCCCTGAAGAACCTTCTCAAGAGTATTCTAATAGCTATATACTCATTCACGCTGCTAAAGGTGAGAAAGAGCCTGCACAATTTGTTGTAGATGCGAAAAAAACCCTTAATGATGTGCAAGTCTATGTTTCAGATTTAAATTCAGAATCAGGAATTATCTCAAAAAACAATATAGATATAAGAATAGTCAGGGTAATGGAAAAAAGAAAACGTTCGGATCTGACTCCTACACCTGAAAATATGTCATTGGTCCCTGAAATATTAGATTATAATAAACCATTATCTTTTTCTGGAAATAAACAATATTGGTTAGATGTAAACATCCCAGAAAGTATTTCTCCTGGGATATATAAAGGCACTATTACTGTTCAACCCTCAAATTCAAAAATAAAGACAATTGAATTACGTGTGGAAGTATATCCATTCAGCCTTGTTGAATTTGAAGACAAAATACCTGGTATTTATCATTATCATCTGCACACCTGCAGCCATAATGAATTAGATGATTGCTCTACAAACATAGACCGTTTTGAAAGATTTGAAGATGATTTAAAAATAATGAAAAATTATGGTTTAAGAGGAGTTTCTATCTGGGAACCACCAAAACTTAAGAAGGAAAATGGAAAAATAGTTGTAGATTATACAAATGTAACTAGAATGTTTAATATAATCAAAGATATCGGCTTTACAGAGCCTGTTCCTTATCACGGATTGTATAGAACTGTGGAACATGGAGCTATGGTAATGTCAACATCTACTATGTCTGATCTTGGTTTGAATCAAGAAGAACAGGATAAACTCTACACCCAAATGGTTAGGGAACTTCAGGAAATTGCAAAAGAAAATGGGTGGTCTGAGATTCTATTTTATCCGATAGATGAGGCTGATACAAAAGGTGAGTATGAAAAAGTAGAAAAATATTGTGATTTAATAAGGGAGGCGGACCCAAAAGCAAGAATATTTCTTACAGGAGGGAATAAATTTTTTCAAGAAAGAAAAGATTTATTGGACAAATATGCTGATATATGGAATGTTGGGGAATGGAATCCTAGTAAAGAATTATTAGATTATTGCAGAAATAGGCTTGATGAAAAAAAGGAATGCTGGACATATGTAAATCAGCCTTCTCAAGGTGATGGAATTGAATTTGCTAGAAGAAGTTTCGGTTATTGGTTCTATCAATATCCGTATACTCATCAATACCCCTGGACTTATAGGTATGTTTATGGTGACCCTTTTAATGACAAAGATGGAAATTGGTCAGATTGGATGTATACTTACCCAGATCCTGAAAATAAATGGAAACCTTATCTACCTTCTTTAAAAATTGTAGGTGTAAGAGAAGGAATTGATGATTTAAAATATATAACAACATTGGAAAAAACCATTGAATATGCGCCTGAAAGATTAAAAGGAAAGAAAACTGAAGCAATCAATTATCTTTCATCCCTTAAAAACAACCCAGATTTCAAAAATTATTATGAAATAGTTAATCAGGCAAACCCTAATGAAATTTGGAAATTGAATAAATATGATGAAATAAGGGAAAAAATAGCATCTTTAATCAAAGAGTTGGGGTATAATTCAGAATGCCCAGGCAAATACTTGATTATAGAAGAATCATATTCCAAGCCATTAGAATTTGTCAATGGAGAGACAGCATGCTGCAATTCTGAAGATAATTGTGTTGGTGGGAATACATGTTATTCAAATCAACCCACCGGAGCGACCTATTCCAACCTTAATCCATCAGGAAATGACAACTATGCACATTGTTATTTTTGGAAATGGCTTGACTGTGACCAATCAGATTATATGGATTACTGGTGCGGGAATTTATGCGGCCCAAAGGAAGGTGTAATAACACCTAGAAGCGCAAACTTCTCACCTAATCCGAACTGGAATGCAGTCTATTCAGGTGAAAATGGTGTTGGTGAATATCCTGACACTTCAATCTTAGAATGTTGTGGGGATGACTCAGAAGAATATTATATAAACAATTACTGTTCAGGTTATTCTGGACCTGCTAAATGCTGCAACTCAGCATTAGACAAGATAGACCTATCAGGTAATTGTGTTGCAAGTTGTCCAACTACAACAACTATATCAACAACTACGACAACTAAAACAACCTCAACAACTACGACAACTAAAACAACCT
>CAYZVE010000098.1:2547-4470 GCA_964481805.1 uncultured archaeon
AAAACAACCTCAACAACTACGACAACTAAAACAACCTCAACAACTACGACAACTAAAACAACCTCAACAACTACGACAACTAGATTAACAACAACCACAATAAAATCTACTACAACTAGTACAACTATTAAATCAACAACAACTCAACCAACAACCACAACTACACTCCAGAATAAATTCACTTTTTCAAATTTCTCCTGTTCAGATATTTTAGGTGTTTATGAATGTTCTATTGATTATAATAATCAATTAGGAGAAGAAGCCATTATTGTTTTCTTGTTTTTGAATAATCAAAAAGTTGTAAGCGCGTCAATTTCAATACTAAATCAAGGCCAAGGGACAATTTATTTCAACTTCTACTGTTCTACTTTTGGCCAAGGTGATTATAAAGTGTCGTGGAGAGTATATAGAGGAAGTGATGAAGATTTATCTGACCCATTAATATGGGTTAAATCAAACGAATTTCAAGAAATAAAATGTAAATAACCTAACTTTATATATTTTAAGTATTACAACTTTTGGTATGAATGAAAAACTTAAAGAAACATTTATAAAACAGGGCTATAGATTTGCAGGAAATCACAGCATAGTAAAGACTTGCAGGTGGACAAGAAAGAGTTTAACTGAAGGAAAAGTATGCTATAAAGAAAAATGGTATCCACCTGTAAAAAGTCATAGATGTATGCAAATGTCCCCCTCACCATTTTGTAACCACAACTGTTTATTCTGCTGGAGATTGCACTCTGGTGACAGGGGATTTTCATGGAAAGAAACTTTCGAAGGGACAAAAATTGATGACCCTAAAGATATTCTAGAGAAATGCATAGAACAAAGAAAAAAATTGTTATCTGGTTTCAATGGCTTTGAAAAAGTAGATAAGAAAAAATGGAAAGAATCTTTGAAGCCGAATATGATAGCAATTTCTTTGACAGGAGAGCCAACAATGTACCCTTATCTATCTGGGTTAATAGAAGAAGCTAATAAAATGAACATAATTTCTTTTCTTGTAACTAATGGGACACTTCCAGAAAAATTAGAATCTTTAGAGACTAAGCCATTTCAATTATATATGACATTGCCGGCACCGAACAAAAAAATTTACCAAAAAGTTTGCCAACCATTGAACCCAAAATTATGGGAAAAGTTAAACCAGACACTAGAATTGTTTAACTCATTCAACTGCAGAAAAGTTATCAGGCTAACGTTGGTTAAAGGTTTGAACATGGTTAATCCTGAAGAGTATGCGAAATTAATCGAGAAAGCAAACCCAAATTTTATAGAAGTGAAAAGTTATATGTGGGTTGGAGAATCTCAAAAAAGACTTAAAATAAATAATATGCCTTTTATGGGTGATATAAGAAACTTTTCAAAAAATATATCTCAATCTACTAATTACGATATAAAAGATGAATCAATACCAAGTCGCGTTGTTTTGCTATCTAAAAAATAAATCTAAAACTTTCAAAATTTCTTTAGTTGCTTCTTCCGCCCAATTTTTATTGAAGTCTGTGTAAATTAAATATATGTGATTTTTTCTGGCAAATATTTCTTCATTTCTTATCCATTTAGATTTCTTCCAATTTTTATGAATAACAATAAAAAATGGTGTTGAGTTATTTTGAACCCATTTAAGTCCAAAATATAATCTACTTTCCCATCATCATCTCGATCCAGTTTTTTAAAACTATAATCTTTATTGCTGGAAATCCTTTGTTGAATTCCATCACTAAATCTTTTATACGATTCAATATTATCAACATTCTCAGGAACACTTACAAGAACAGGTATGTATGAATACTCCTTTCCATCATTGCTAAATATCTCAACTTTTTTAGACCAAATATTTCCAAATATTTCCGGTTCATATTCTTTTTTCTGAACACCAGATAGACTAGCTTTAGTTAATGTTATATGACTTATTGT
>CAYZVE010000099.1:0-4452 GCA_964481805.1 uncultured archaeon
ACAGATTAGTTTGTTATCTTTAGGAAATGGGATACATCCTTTTTTCTTGAAATCTTTGTCAATTTTAGGTTCAGAAATAAACTTTCCATATATTTTATGAACTTTCCCGCATTTGGGGCATTTTTGTTCAATCTCCACCGCATCAGGGACTTTTTGTTGAGGTATTTTGGGTGGTGAAGTAATTGGAGCCGCTTGTTTAAAAAGCGTTCCCTCCTCTGTAGCAAATATTTTATAAATAGTCGTAGAAATAAATAATAATCTACAAACAGTCTGAATCCTATACACAAGTCCGCTTAGTTTTGGATTCCTATCCACATTTATTATTTTTGATACTACCTTAAAAACTTTTATCACATCTCCAAATGTCTTAATATCACCTTTATATTTATCCCATTCCTCCTGCTTTACATAAAAAAGAATTTCCTATGATTCTATTAAACACAGACTTTTTAGGAGTTATATATTTCTGGTTATCAACAACCATAGGTTTTACTTTCCGTAATTTGATATAGTCTTTTACCTCAGCACTGCCTTTGTCTGTGATTGTAAGATTATCAATTGCTCTTTTAAATGTATTGAAAATAGTCTTTTTAGCTTCAATTATCCAAGCTCAACTCCTTCTTGTTTAATTGACTCCACAAAATCTATAAAAGCAGAAGTTCCTATCACTGTCAATTCTTCTTTCACATCAGACCCAAACATCTTTCTGATACCTCTACCCAGGGTCTGTTCCGGCAAAATCTTACTTTCAGATTTATAAGGTCTTAAACCTACAATAGTAGTCACATTACTTTCTTTTGTTTCCGTAGTCATAATAAAAAGCAGAGGAGTTTTATCTACCTTTTTTAGTTCCTCATATTGTTTTTTCCACTCAACATACCCAAGATGAATGTAGTCTCCGTACTGCTCAACAAATTTATCTGAGGGTTTTTCCTGTAATTTACCTCTTGATGCTTCATCTGGAAGCACAGGACTTTTTACAATATTTTGTTTAATTGCTTCTACTAAAGGATAATCACAAATGATTTGAACAAAAATGGCTCCATTATCGTGTTTTGGTGTAGCAGTAAAATCTAGAGGTAACAACTTTTCATAAGCAGTTTGAAATAGATCGTCCTGTCCAGGAGCCCAACGGATATCAGGTTCCAAGATCTCAAAAGGATTTGTTATAAATTTACCCTGTTTCATAATATTCCCATTATTAAGGTTTGAGACTTTGATTCAGATGCTTGTTCATACCCAAACTTCAGATATATATCCCTATCTCTGAAATCCTCTTTTATATGCTACAACACTTCCATCGAAAAGTCAAATTGGTTTTAAATTTTTGTCAATGTAGAGTAAATATGAATAATGAAAGGGGTCTATAATAGCATCTTCTTCTTTTTCTTGAGAGTTCTCGTCATAGATGTGAAGGATAAGGCATATTTCATCACCTTTTGCTTCTACTTCCACAACCTCTTCACTGTATCTGTGTAAATTTAAGCTTTCATATACACTTTTTGCACATTCATGAAATTGATTGAGGATATAGGCATATTTATCAATTGGATTATTATTTGATACTTCTGAACATCCAATAATATCAGCGAAGAGTATAACAGCAGGGTATTTAACCCCTTTTCGACTAAATTCCTCGAAATCCATTCTTATTTGCTCCTTTCCCTTACAATCCATACTCTTCCCCTTCCTCATATACGGGCGTCATAAATGTCGCCCCTACAAATTGAATAATCCAGGCTTTTCTGTATGGATGGAAAAGAGGAATTCTGTCAGGATGTCAACTTCTTTAATACGAACCTGTTTATCTCCAAAAGTAACATTTTCAGAAAAAAGATATTTTATAGATAAAGGATTCAGAAAATTATCTCTTGTTTTGTTTATTATGTTAGTGCTGTTTACAAAAAAGATAAAGTTGTGATATCCCTGTTCATAAAGATAAAGAAGTGCTCCTGCCATAATTAGTGTCTTACCGCTACCTGTTGCCATATGGAAAAGTAGTTGAGTAGGTTTTTGTCTGAACTGAGAACTATTTATATAATACAAGAAGCGTGAAAAGGTTTCTATCTGATAAGGGCGTAACTGAAATAAGGAATTAAGATTATCTTTAATACCTCTCGTGACTTCAGGTAGTTGCCCTAATTCCTTTACAACAGATATTTTTTGTTCTAATGTTTGTCCTGGCATAGTTAATCGCCTATAAGATTTATAATTATTCTAATCAGGATATCTTTTTCTTTGGGGTCGCTTTCAGCAATTAAAAGCGCTAAAGCAACCAAGGCATTATCATTTATTTTCTTTTCTCCACTTTCATGGTAAAGATAATCACTTTTATCCAAAAAATACACAAATAAAAATGACCCGATTCGCTTGTTACCATCAGTGAATGGATGGTCTTTAATTACAAAATAAAGCAACTGTGATGCCTTGTCTTCTATTGTTGGATATAATTCTTTTCGGTCAAATGTTTGATACAACCCTTTGATAATACCCTCAAAACTTCCACCTACTACTTGGCCAAACAGTTCGCTGGCTTCTTTTTTCGTCATTAATTCTTTTTTGATTTCGCCAATTATTTTTTTGCACTCTTCATATCGCAAAACATATTTTGCTTTTTTGCCTTTTGCCTCTTTTAAATTTCTTTTGTCATATTCTTCCAGTAAAGTCAGGGTTTTGGCATAACTTGAGAGCAAATTCAAAATCTCACCTGCCTGGTCGGATAACAATTCTTTTTGTAACTTTTCCTGCAAAAAAGTAACGGCGGTCTGCAATTCTTTAAATTTCCCCCGCACTTCCAAAAGTCGTTTTTCGTTGATGGTATAACCCTTGATTAAATGGTCTTTTAAAGTTTTTGTTGCCCAGATGCGAAATTGGGTCGCCCGTTTTGAGTTTACACGATAGCCAACAGAAATAATCATATCTAAATTATAGAGATTCATTTTTCTGATTTTTCCATCAGCCGCAACCTGTTCCAAAAAGGAACAGGTTGATTTCTTATCCAATTCACCTGTTTTATAGATATTATTAATATGTTTGACAATCGCTGGGCGATTTACATCAAAAATTTTTGCAATCAGATGTGCATCTAACCAAATAGTATCTTTTTCAAGTTTCACTTGAATTTCTGGTCCACTTGGAGATTTGTAAATAACAATTTCACCTTTGTTAATATTGTTTCCCATCATATTTTAATAATCCTGCCCATGCGTTTCCTTTAATGAATTAAAAACTTCGTAAAGCATAATTAAAATGGTGTATCTTCAAAATTAATGTTATTATTTTCAAACATTTCACTTTCTGCGTCTATCTTGAGTTCATATTTCTCTGTCAAAAATTTTTACCTTCAAAAATAATTCGGGAATCTCATTCTTTTCATTAAGAACCCATTTATAAGCATTTTCAACTTTCTTTGCTTTGTCGCCTGTCGGTAATTTTAAGAATTTCTCTAAATTTCCCGGTATTTCAATTCCTTTAACATTCATTGTTTCACTAATCCAATCATTTCTTGGATTGTATTCTTCATCACTGTCTTGATCCCATATTGCAAAATAATCTTGGACACCAACTAATTTACAAACACCAATAAAATAATGGGTCTTCTCCTTTTCGTGTGGGTGAATATTAGCGTTTTTAGGCATATTTACCGTCAGTACCCTATAACAGAAAAACTTAGTAGATTTTAGCCATCTGAACGTTTCCGTATCTACAAATCGGGCAGCAATCTATTGGTTCATCAAATTTCATAATTTCGCTCCTGGTGGCAATTGCATATAACTCGTTCATAAATGAATGGTTCGCTTTTTATACCAAAAATGGGATGATAGACGAACCGTTCGTCTATTTTCCACATGGGTTAGCTCAATCTCCTTCCCCAATTTTGATAAAGTCCAAAGGACTTTTTATTCCTTTTAACGACTATTCGGTAACAAGAGTATAGATTTCAGTAGTTTTGGGATGGCTGTGACCTAATAACTCCTGAATATATCTCTTTCATCATTTTTCATTATACCAAATCTTTTAGATTATGTCAAATGCCTGTGCCCGTGAAAACGGGTACTTGTGCTCGTGAAAACGGGCATTAGAGTTTTTCAAGGGCGTCATAAATGTCGCCCCTACATAATTGTAGGGGTTTGATTTATCAAACCCGCTTCTCTGTATGGATGGGGAAGGAAAATTTAACCTAAGGTGTTATTTTTGCTCCCATTAGCTCACTTCCCTCTAATCGTCAATCCTGACCTGTTGTCAGGAACAGGTTTTTGCCATATTCCTGCCCCTGATTCAATCAGGGGCTGTCAGAGCCTGCCCTGAACCCTGGCCTGGCGCCAGGCCAGGCTTGATTCAGGGAACAGGCTTTTGAAAATACTTAAACCATCAAGAGAGGGTTTAGGACTTTTTCGACAGTCTCGTTATCTGCCGTGCGTCCAAAAAGATTTAAACCACTCCAGTTGCTAC
>CAYZVE010000100.1:0-4419 GCA_964481805.1 uncultured archaeon
CTGATTTTTAGTTTGAATTTATTTATAACTTAAACTCCTGCCCCCTAGTAGGAGATTCAGCATCTATACCTTTATCATTTAACCTGTCAGCAAATCCTTTTGTATCATCCCCATGTACACAGAAAACTTTCTTTGGACCCATCTCTTCAATAAATTCATTCAAGTTAGAATCAGAAGCATGAGCACTAAAATCAAATTTCCTAACATCCATCTTAACTTTAAGGTCAAGATCATCATGAACATACCTGCCAGTCCTCAAAAGGTTATCACCTTCGGTTTCAGAAACTTGAAATCCGGTTAGAGAAAGGGAACAATCTTCATTACCATGAAGTTTTTTTAGGTAATAAACAACTGCCCCGCCACAGAGCATGCCACTGGTTGTAATAATAACGCAAGGGCCTTTTATTATTTTTTCTCTTTGCGCCTGGTGTTGAATATATTTTACTCCCAATCTTGTCATGGCATTCTTGACTGAGTTGTATTCGATTAGGAGATGAGGATACTTATTGATTATGTCAGTCGCTTTTTTTGCCATCCCATCGATATACACTTTTGCTTTAATCCCATATTTTTCAAGGATTAAAAGAGCTTCTTGAGAACGGGAAATAGCAAAAGATGAAACAACTGCTACACCATCATTGGCAAGAGTGTCTTTAACAAATTTAACAAATTTCATCTCTTCATTTTGCCTTTCGGGATGTTCTTTTCCAGCATAAGTGCTCTCTGTTATTAAAATATCGGGTTTAGGTATATTCCAATCACAGCCACTGATTAACTGGGTATCTTCAGAATTAAAATCGCCTGTATAAAGGATTTTTTTCCCATTGGTTTCGAGGAGAAACATTGACGAGCCAGGAATATGGCCAGCATCAAAGCTTGTGATTTTTGTTCCCCCAATTTTAACAGGTTTTCTGTAACTAACGGGTTGATATTTTTTTAAGCCTCTTTTGATGTCATAATCAGTGAATCTGCATTCTATCCCTTCCATTTTTGCGATCTTAATTGTATCGTGCCAAAGCATTCTAACGAAAGGTCTTGTAATATCTTGGCCAATAAGAGGGCATTTTTGGCCTTGGTGAAATAAATAGGGAATTGCACCTGAGTGATCTAAATGACCATGAGTAAGAAGAATTGAATTGAGTTTTGTCTTAACTTCTTCCGGATATTGGATCGGGTCTTGGTTTATTTTTACACCATAATCCATCAATATTTTTTCTGTTCCAGTATCAACTAATATTCCTGAAGATCCTACTTCATTACATGCGCCTAAAAAAGATAAACTTGTCAAATAAACAACTCCTGGATTAAATGTTGGGAGTTAAAGTTTAAAAAAGGTTAAGTGTTGAAAAAATGGCTTATAGATTTACCATGTGCTCTAAGTGAAATTATATTAGCTATAAGTGGAGCTAGTGAATATATATGAAAAAATTGTTGCTCAGCCTCGCTCCACCTTTTCGGGTTTGAATCAGTTCCAATAACATGTACACCGTCCCTAACAACTTCAGGCCTTTTGTTTGTTCCTTTTGAATTGTCATTAAACTGCAAATGGGTTGCACAAAGAACAACATCCACAGCACCATAATCCATTAAAAATTTACGTGCGTTTAAAGAACTCCCGCCAGTATCAATCACATCATCAAAAGTAACAACCCTCTTTCCATTAACATTTCCTATCAATTCTACGGGGTTTGTTCTATCAACATCCGTGCGCTCTTTATTGATTATGACCAAAGGCAAGCCAAGAACATTTGCAAATCTTTTAGTCATTTTTACAGATCCCAAATCAGGGGCACATACAGCAGTATTATCTAAATCGTATAATTCTCTATAAAACTTAGCAAGATATTTATATGTTGGAAAAGCTTCAAGTGGACATGAAGACCCAAAAGCCATTACAGCCTGTTCAACATGCGGATGAAATGTCATCACTCTATTTACTCCGGCAGCACAATAAAAATCCCCAACCAATCTTGAAGTTATGGGTTCTCTTCCACTTGCTCTATCCTGCCTTAAATGAGGCATGTATGTTTCAAGAACAATTATCTCTTCTGCATCTGATCTCCTCAAAGCGTCTATTATAAATATAGATGTCATAAGGTCTTGATCTGGATTTAATGCCGGTTGGTTTATTACATAAACATCTTTTCCTCTGACAGATTCATCTATTCTAAATACTCGGGACCCATCAGTAAAAAGCCTTTCATCTACATATATTTTGTCAAAATTCTCTTTACTTTCTTCTGGAAGCTCTCCATAAACTCTATCCCCCATAAGAAATGGTATATCTAATTTATGTCTGGGATCATATCTGGGAATGACTATTGCATATCTATGATTTACCATAAACCTTTATTTTACATTGGAATTTAAGTTAAATTAGCACCCAAAAGTAAACAAATCAATAAATAACCAATTTAATAAAGTATTATTTCAGGGTTTTGGCATCGATTAATATTCAAATTTCTAATTATATTTATGAATCTAAAAGCTGGAGCAACTATAGCTATCAAGCAATGTATGAACATTAAGAAAGATGAAAGCGTCCTTATAATTACTGATAAACAGATGCTGAGAGATATACCAAAAACCCTTTTTGAAATCTGTAAAAAAATAACCTTAAACACAGTCATAAAAGAAATAGAGCCTTTGAAAACAAACGGCCAGGAACCTTCAAAGGAAATAGCTGAATTTATGAAAACTTCTGATGTGCTGCTTCTTGTAACTTCAAAATCCTTGAGCCATACAAATGCAAGAATGGATGCATGCAAAGCTGGTGCTAGGGTTGCATCAATGCCAAACATACCAGTATCATCTTTTATAGGCGGCGGCTTAACCGCTGATTATAATAAGGTGAATGAAAACTGCAAGAAAATGTTTGATGAAATCAACGGAAAAACAAACATTCATGTAACCTCCTACAATGGGACAGACATAACAATGAAAATCGGAAAATACAAGATAGATATGGATAATGGAATTTATCATGAGCCAGGATCTTTTGGAAATCTTCCTGCAGGTGAAGTGGATACATCACCTGATAAATGCTCATCAAATGGTATTTTGGTTATAGATAAAATGGCCGAATATGGGGATAACATTAAAATAACCATTAAGAATGGCTATGCAATAAAAGTAGAAAATTCACAAAAACTCAAATCAGAAGTATTAAAACTTGGAATGAACAGCAGAAATATCGCAGAAATAGGCATAGGCACAAACCCAAAATCAAAAATAATCGGCAATACATTGGAAGATGAAAAGGTTTATGGAACGGTTCATGTTGCCCTTGGAAACAATAAATCTTATGGCGGAGATTGTGATATTCCTTTTCATGTTGATGGCATAATTATTAAGCCAACCCTTGAAGCTGATGGGAAGGCCTTAATTAAAGATGGAAAATGGGTTATATAGTTGTTAATTCCAGAAATTGAACCAAAAACCATTAATCCCTGAAAAACAATAACGATAGTCATGAAAATACCAACTAAATTCTATCTTAATACTGAAAACTTTAAAATATATTTTGACAATGAGAAAAAAACTTATGTTTGCGAAGATCTGGAAACCAAAGAAAAAACCAATATCGGCGTATTAGGGACATTTTTGCAAATGGGGATACTTAAGACAATCAGCGAGAACCCAATCAATTATGATGACAGAATAAACTATTTGATGGATAAAATAGTTAGCCTTGAGGAAAAATTGAATAAAACAATAATTTTGACTAGCGTAAAAAAACCTGAATTGACCGAGAATGAGGAAATAAACAGGCCAAGAAAAATGAAAATTCAAGAAATAGAGCAGGAATCAGGAATTTTAAAGAAAGAACCAATATTAAAGAAATACCCTAAGTCTGTTGAAGAAGAACCAACAGTAAGCCAAAGAATTGTAAAAAAAATGCTTGAAAAAACAATAGAAAACGAAAATAAAGAACCTTCAAAAGATTTAAATCCCGAATCTGAAGATGAGATTGACAATTGGATGGAAATTTAATTTCTTACATCATTTCTTTCAATTTCTCAGTAACAAATTCAACAACTTCTTTTTGTATCGGAACTGTGAATGATTTTCTGTATCTTTTTGAGCCATCCATCATAAAAAATCCTCTTGAGATGGATATAAACTCATTTTGGCCACTTTCACTCTTGGCAATCTTCCTTGCAATTTCAATGAAGTCGTTATTTCCGAATTTAATCTCTTCTGATTTTATTGTTTCATATTCTACCATTCTATTCTAACCTCCTATTCATAGAGCTAATTAAATAAAGACAGAAGAATATTTAAGCTTGATTTTTTAACTCAAATTATTTTTTATCTTTCTTCTTTGATTTTCGGCAGCAAAGTCCCTTGAGTTTTTTCAATAGTTTCATCATATAAATAATTTTTCTTTTACGTAGTTATAAAATTTTAGAGTGAAGT
>CAYZVE010000101.1:0-4400 GCA_964481805.1 uncultured archaeon
GACCTTCTTTAGAAATTTCATATTTAACCAAAGTTACAATTCCCTTATCATTTTCAAAGGTCAGAGTAATTATTAAAACAGGTAGAGTATTGCCATCTATGTTTTTAACTGTACTAGCCTCTTCCATATTTATAAATTTTCCATATTCCTGGGGAACATCGGGAAGAATGATTTTCTTATCTATATTAAGCCCCCATACCTGGACTTTAACCTCATCAGCTAGACCAACCGAAACATTGAAAGGTAACAACATGGAAATAAACACTACCGCCAAAGAAATAATCAACATACAGCTTTTTTTAATATTCATATACCCCCCTATCTAAGAATTAAAGTGGGCGGCCCCTTTATTCATTGATTGATTTGCCCCATCAATTTCTGAGCCACCTACTATCTGCTTTCCGACTTCTATCCATACTTTTATGATTTAGTGGCTCAAAAACAAGATGGGGTACTACAAAACCTTTTCTCTTAACTTTATCGTCTTTGTATCACCACCTTTCGTCCTAGAAAAAAAGATCTTTGCGCTCATCATTATAAGTAAAATAATGACAGCTGTAGCTAAAAAAATTGTGTTTTTATCCTTCACCCATTTAAACATAAGTCCATAAAGAAAGGTCCAGAAAAAAGCACTTACAGTAGCTGCAGTAATGGTTGTGATGAGATTAATAAAAAATGATAATCCCAAAATTGTACCAAGTACTGTTCCCATTATTGGTCCTGTAATTGGATGTAAAGGAATCCAGACCACAATACCAACACCAACAATTCCTAAGACCTTGATAAAACGGTAATCTTTGGCAAGTTGATCGCCTTTGTCGAGAAAACCACTAATAAATTTACTTTTTATTACTTTATTCTTAACAAACATAACTAAAAGCAATATAATAAAAATTGTCACTACGTCCTGCAGAGAAATAATGATAGCCGTAAATATCCTGTCTTTTAAAAAACCAAGGGCAATGGGAATACTTGCTACTTTACCCAAAAATATCCCAGCAAAGATCATTCCTACAAGCTTACTCCAATCAGTAAAACCAGTAAAGAAAAAATAGAAATATCCTGCGACAATAATTAAAATACCTACAACAAAAATAAATCCTTCTGCAGAATTTCGAAAATTGTATTTTTTATTTTCCATTGTTTACGCTCTCATCTTACAAAGGTATTCCTTCGGTGACCTGCCCCCATTTGTTGTACCACTTTTAATTATTATACATCCAATATATAGTTTGTCAAGAAAAACCCCTGCAGATTTGCAATCAAATCTAAACGCAGGGGTCTACTATCCCCACAGTTCTGTCAAACAGAACTAGACGTGGGGATCTACGAAAAAACTACCGCAGATATATTCATCCACCGTAGCCTATATTTCACAAAATTACCTGGGGTCAGAACCCTATATCATCCCCGAAATCGCACCTAACCCTGCAGGAATCCTTCTGGTGGCGTTTTGGTCGCTATTCTTGCCTTAGACCTATAGGATTCTTATACCCTTACAACCATTGGTCTACGACACCAGTGCTGATAACATAGGGAACAGATATCAGTGAAATAAAAAGATTTATTCCTTCACTAATATCTGAACACTGGTATTTGATCACTGTGTTATCGACCCACTGTGTCCGGGGGTGTGTCCGGTTTAAAAAAACAAAAGGCTGCCTTTTAAGCAGCCCTTTGATATCTACTATAGAATAAAAAGAAAAACATGTTCTATGTAATCTCAAAGTTTTTATTTTTTATAAGCCTTACCTCTGTCGTCAGCGGCTATCATAAATACTATTTTCTTATGTTTGTCAATTTCATAAAAGAATCGCCAGTCGCCTATCCGATATCTCCATGTATTATATTTGTAATCTGCAAGTTTTACTATATGATGCCCAAAATAAGGCTGCTGTTTTAATTGTGGGTAAACATAGTTATTAAGTTTAGCCATTATTTTCTCCTGTCTACCTTTAAAGTCCTGCTCCAAGTCCTCCAAAAACCCTTCAGTCTCGAATATTTTGTATTCGTTCATACAAATTTGCCTTTTAGGGCTTTTGTTTGTTTATGTCCTCTCTCTAATTTCTTCATTAGACTTTTATTAGCTTTTATCTCTGCCATTTCTAATGGATCAATCAGGGTAGATTCTTCAATTTGCCTTAATGCCATTGTTTCAATAAAATTAGATATCGGACGATTGTCTATCTTGGCACCTATGGCAAATTCTTTATAAATCTCATCTGAAAGTCTTAAAGTAATTGTTTTTGGCATAATAACTAACCTCCTTTCTGCTTCATATATATTCTAACATATTCTTTTTTATTTGTCAAGAAAAAAATGAAAAAATTCAATTCCTTCTTTTTCAATTATCTCAAATAACCTTTATTTTATTCAGACATCTGAGCAAATAATCAGATTTTCTTTGCATTTCTAAAAATACTTTGCAGGTATCCCCTATACCACTTCATAGTGCACAGGAAAATGAAATTTATCAAGGGTAAAAGGTCTCATTTTATTTAAGTTCTCACAGAGATGACGGGCAGCATAATCAATCTGTAGATTTTTGAATCCTCGCAGGCGAACATACAATTTATTTCCTTCTAATTTTACAAATCCTCCTCTACGAACAATCATTGCAAGTGTAGGCCAGACATCTTGGCGGTCGTGATAACTGAGTAAGATTTCACACATCTTTTTATCCATGGCATAGGTAAACATCTTAATGCAATCTAAAAAGCACTTCCTCTCATAATTAAATCTAACCTGCCTTCTTCCTTCATGTGCTTCATCAAAAGGTATTTCTTCAGGTAATCGATCAATCCTCTGTTCAATTAATAACCTCTCCGCATCTGTGCCAATGGCTTCAACAAAAAGGTCCTGATGTTTTTCTCTCAATTCCTGCCCGTTTAGTTTTTCTCCTGCTTCTATTACCTTCTCTCCAATTTCTGCCTTAGCCTTCTGGATTTTAGCGGCAAGTTCGGCTTTCTTTTGCTTTAATTTTACTACCTCGGGATTATCCACTAATGGTTGTTCTTCTATTTCTTCAGTAACAAATCCAGGAGAATAATCAATGAGATAATTTAGTTTCAGAGTTTTAATGTAATTTTCTTCTCCCCAGCGGCGACACATTAGCCTGATAATTTCTTCACAACTTACTTCTTCCTTTTTAGCATTGGTATAAATAGCCATTCTCTTCTTTTTTCGGCCACTCTGGATTACGACCGTTCTTATCTTTCCATATTTACTCATCTTCTTTTTATCATCTTCAAAATATTTTACCTCTTCTGGTTTTTGTACTTCGTATTCTATTTTTGTTGATTGGTTAAATTTCTCCTCTTTAATATCATTCACCCATTGGTCAGCATATTTTGCCCAGGTGATAAATGTTACCTTTAACTCTTCATCTAATTCTATTTTATCTTTGGTGTGATCTTTATCAAGGATACGGAATAATTCAGCACTGTAGGCACCACGGTCAAAGATTACGGTTAAGTTTTTTACTTCTTCTTCCTTTATTCCTGCACTTCTGGCTATTTTCCTTAATTTCTTGATTAGTTCAAGAATCCTGGGGATTAATTTTTCTGAAGAAGGCCTGAGTAAAAACAACAGGGGGTCAAAGTTCTCATCCACAGCAAAGAAATGATGGCTACCTTTAAGAGGCTTGTTGTGGGTAGTAAACAAGCCCATGGAGATTAATTTCTTGCCGTAATAGGGAACGAAATGCTCATCGATATATACTGTTCCCCATTTCGCTATTCCTGACCGGAGATACCATATGGCAAACTCTTCACCTAGTCTTTCTCCCTGATTTAATATTTGTATTTTTTCTAAGAATCGGCGCAGGGTAAAGATACTGGGACTATTTATTTTACCAATTAATGTACCAAATTCTTCTGGATAGCAAGTTTTAAAGTTTTCTATGGAACTAAAGCCAAAAACATTGTAATAGAAAAAAGTCAGGCATAATTGTTCCAGTGTATAATCATTCTCTTCATCTATTTTGACTACCTTCCTTATTATTGGAAGAAAATTATATTCTTGCAATAAAGGAAGATAAAGTAGTCCACCAGCATAGGTACTGTATTCTCCTCGCTCTAATAAATCTAAATACATTCGTTCTGCAGGTGAATAATGAGAACGATCTTTTCTTTGTGAGGTCATCTGTGGTAATTCTAAAATATCTGGATTATTTTTCTTTTCTGTTTCTGCTTCTTTAACTTTGTCTATTTCATTTATTTGTGTTTTAGGTTTTTCCTCCCAGATAAAAGGTAATTTTAACTGCCAGTCATCTTCCTTTTCTAAATACTCAAGAAGATCTCCTTGTTTACTTTCATCTATTTCAATTCTTTCCCTAACAAATCCGTTTTCTATTAATACCTGCCGAATACTTTCTATACTTACTTTTTGTCCTTTTTCTT
>CAYZVE010000102.1:0-4347 GCA_964481805.1 uncultured archaeon
AAGCACCAAAAAGCATCAAACGCAATTTCATTTTTTTTACCTTCAATAATAACTTATTTATATTATGAATATACGTTATATTTAAATATTACTATTAATCAATATTAATTATCATTATTGTTAAAAGTTTTGAGGGAATTAAAATAGAAAATAATAAAATGAAAAAAATTTTAGATTTGCTTAAAAATCACCCCGAAGGGCTTACTATTCAGAAGATTTCAGAAATTTTAAATATAAACAGGATTACTTCAACAAAATATATTCATGAATTGATGGGAGAAGGAAAAATATATCAAAGAAAAGTTGGAATAGCAAAACTATGCTATGCTAAAGAAAAATTTGTAGAAATGCTGAATGAGGGGAAATTATTGAAAAAACTGAAGAAAAAGATTGGCTAATCTTTGAGGCCAATAAACCCTATTTTTTCTAATTCATTCACGACAGCGATTACTATTGGCTTGATTTCTTCCATGCCCATCTCAAATTTTTTTGACACTTGCCAAATTATTTGGTCAACTATTTTTTCACCGTCACACATCTTAAGGATTTCCCATGCTACTTTATCTATTTCCCAAAGTTTTTCACCATTTACTGTGCCATACATAATGCCTATATAGTCTATGACTTTTAAGTCAGGTGACTTCGTTGGTTTTTTAGAAATTATATTATAATCCATAATAATATTAATTATAGTTTATATTAAATAATAATGTATATTTATAGCGATTATTTCCTGTATTTTAATAAAACTATGATAATTGCTCCTATAATCAAAATTAACCCAGTTATGAATATGATTAATTGATTAAGTTTGAGGGATACTATCATTCCTGTGATATTTTTTTTCAATTCTTGGCCTTGCTCTGATATTTTTGTCAATTTTAAAGAATCATATATTTTTTCAAACACTGTCTGGCCTTTTTCAACTTCCACTGTTAATTTTAATTCTCTCTCCTGAAAAACTGATAATTGGTCATTTAAATTACCAGCTCTCATGAGCAGAATCAAATCATATTCTCCCGAAGCAGCACTATTCGGAACTTTCACAAAAACCCTTAATATTTCTGCTTTTACATTTCCTTTTCCTGGTATTTGAATATATTCTCCGTCATCATATGGGGGGCTTGCTATATTTGTTGGCTCTAAAATAAAGTCTTGCGGCCTTACTATTATTTCCCATCCAGGCAGTTCATTTTTTAATTCCACATTAACAGGGTAAGATTTTTCCCCAAGGTTCCATAAAAGAATTGTGAATTGGGTGCTTTCACCTTGTTCAACTGTTTTGTAATTGCTTTTTGGAACTGTACCAAAGTTGAAAGAATAAACTACTGGCAACAACAGAATTAATAAGGAAATGATTTTTTTCATGAAATAATATTGGAAATCAAGATTAAATTATCTAACTGCTCCCATTTGCAAAATAGTAATATTGCTTGTATATCTCCTGCTTAGGATTGTATCCAAGATTATAGTTTCAACCCAAAAAGTTTAACTATTTCTTCTATCACAAATTTTGGTATTAATTCTTCTTTTTTGTTGATATCATATAAATTTCCCAAAACTAGCCATATAACTCTATCATCTTTTTTATGATATTTTTTAACAAACTCTAGGAAATATTTCCAATTTATTTGCAGATTTTTTATTATTCTTACTATATCATCCTGATCAACCGGTCTCCTACTAACACTTTTTAGAAAAATTAAATCTTCTGGTTCAACTAGTTTAAGTTTCAAAAGATCAAATCTAAGAGTTCTTTTACAGTTTTGAAATATTTTTTCAGTATCTATCGAAAATACATGCTTATAAAAAATATCAAACCTTGGAAGATCAGAATTTTGAATAACTGTAGGTTCACCCATTTTAAGTAGTTCTGGATTTATTTTATAAGGTAGTTTCTTAATTATTTTAGATTCTTTGAATAAAGGATGACTTTTTATTATTTGTGTTATTGCAGCAATATCGTATTTATCGAAGAGAACTAAGTCAATATCTTTGGTCTGGCCTCTCAATCCATAAAAAATCATGGCATTTCCACCTATCAAAAGGCCATCTACTTCATGGCTCAATTTTTTTCCAATATAATTCAATAAATTCTCTAAAAGTTCTTTATCAGCTAGCATCTAAACACCTATAAGTCTTTTATATCTTTTAGGGATACTTGGAACTTTTTTTATTTCTTTTCTTGATTCAATATAAAGTTGTTTGAATTCTTCTATTATTTTATATGCTTTGAGATATCTATACAATTTTTTCCAGTTCTTTATTGATCTCACCAACTTTTTGGCTTCATTGATGTATCTTTGGTTATTTTCGTCTTTGGATTTTCTGAGGAGATATGCTATTCTATGTTCAGATGGAATTTCATTTTTTGAGAACTCGATTTCAGAAGAGACTATTTCAGTATTTTTTAGCATACCATGATTTTCTGAAAAAGATGGGATTGAATCTATTAAGTACATTGTACCTCTTGGTTTTTTTATTTTTTGAAGGATGAATCCTTTTTTGTTTAGCCTATGTATGTAAAAGTAAGATGTGGATTTTTTAATATTTAGTTTTTCAGAAATATCACTAATTGTGTTCCATCCTTTTAACTTATTTGCAAGATTTCTTTCAAACATATACTAAAATCATGATTACTAATATATAAAGATTTGCATGTCTTTAGTCTGAGTTAACAAAGTTGTTTATTTTATTGATGATTATCTAACTGCTTTCGTTTGCAAAAACCGCTAATATCTTCTTTTATTAAAATAACATGCCTACCTTTTTGTCTTCTTTCTTGAAAGCCTACTTTTTTAGTATATTAATTAATTTACGCCCCGATAGGACTGGCAGTTTTTTTATAATCAGCATCAAAGCGTGTTATAAAAAATTCTTCATTAACGATCTCTTTGGGAAAACCAAATTCTTCTATATATAGTTCAACAGCCTCTTTGAGATTTTTTATAGATTTCTCTATAGTACTCCCCTGACTAACAACATCTAGTTCAGGACAAATTGCAACAAATTGTTTTTTCCCTTTTCTAATAATTCCTGTCAAATCCATTTGTATTCACCAATATTATTCTACATTTCTTTTATCCTATTAAATATTTACAAACTTATCTAACTGCTCTCATTCGCAAAAATAGTGATATTTCCAGTATATACTCCAGCTAAAATTGGGGGCGCATTCACCCAGTAATAGCTTGTTGCTTTTTTGCGCTCAATTACACTTGCATTTAGAAGTGCATATTCAATTGTCATGTTATGAGAGCTTGCATAAGTGTTTGTCTCATTGCTCCATGTGATGTTTCCAACCCCAATTGAAGTTTCATAAGTTGTATTGGTTAAATCTTCCCCTTTTATCCACAAATTGCTCATGCAACTGCCTTCATTGACTGTTACATTATAGCTTTGTCCTGAGTTTCCTGTTGCATCATTCTGGTTTGTATTTGGGCTTAATGTACCAAAGCTTATTATTTCTGGACTCCATATTGATATGTCGCATGAGCAATGTGTTATAGTTATTGTTGAATTAGCTGTGTGGTTATCATCTATCCCTGAGGTTGATGTGTTGAATAATACACCAACTTTCCATTGGGAATTTTCTGTTCCTGTTGCATTTATGATCCAGGTTAAATTGCAGAATTCATCTTCAATTAACGGGTTGGTTGGGCATGATTTTAGAGCTATTTGAGGAGAGTCTTGTATAAACAATGGCTGATCCCCTGTAGTTTTGTTTACAGCTGTGTCTGGATTTGTTGAAGAAAGATTGTATTGGACGACACCTTCTACATTGCCACAACTACCATTCCTGCAGTAAACAGTTGCATTTAATGTAAAGTTTTGATTTTGAACTACATTTTGGCTTGCAGGCGGTGTTGTAAGAGACACTTCTAGATATGCTGCCTGAGAGACGTTAACATAGTGGGTTTCTGATGCTCCTGTATAGTTTGCATTTCCATTCCAGTAACCAGTGAAGTTGTATATAGCTGTTACTGTTACGGAAGTTATATTTTCATGAGGGCTTGACCCTGAATCTGTTACCCATCCTGTAATATTTGTGCCTAGGTAAACAGTATTGGTTGTCCCTGATGGTGTTGTCAATTCTATTGTGCTGTTTATTATATCACTTATGTTGTAAACTTTATTTCCATCAGTTCCATTGAGTAGAAGGTTGATTGCGGATGAGCCTTTGCTCACTGTTAAATAATTGTTGTTGTTTGAAGTAGCAGTATAGTTTGTTGAAGCAGTGTAAATACATGTATAATTCCATACTGATGCCCCAGGATTCTCGGAAACACTTCTATTTCCTGCCCCTGTGCTTACTTGAGTGCCATTTCTATATAAGGTTAAAGTAGC
>CAYZVE010000103.1:0-4258 GCA_964481805.1 uncultured archaeon
TATATTAAAAGAAATAAAGAATAAGAGGCACAATACAACAATAATAAATTGGTACCACGACTATCTAAGTCCAAATATGCATCCCATTAAATGGTTTTATGATCTATGTTCTATTTGTGACATTAGTTTATGGACACTTGGTGATAATAAATTGAGAAACTTATATCTTTCATCAAGAAAAGAACATCCTTATTTTGAATTAACTCTTCCATATTCTCATTATTTTCACCCAGTACAAATAGAAAAAAATGACTTGTACAATAAAATTTTTTATATAATTAACAATAAAAAAAATACAAGTGAAGGTATTGTTCACTGTCCTTATAGACATATTGATGATATAAGAAGAAGATGCCTTAATATTGAAAAAATTAGATCAGAATTAAAGTGGATACTTAAAACAACGTTATGTGCGGGATTGGAAAAAACATATAAATTTTTAACAGTGCTACCAGTATGAATATAGGCATATTAGGCTATAATGCATTTACAGGACTAGGTGCTTGTATACATTGGTTTAAAAAACATTTGAATATTAATAGTCATTTTGTTATTGTAAGTCAGGAACACCATAGAGGAAATATTGTAAATGGTTATTTGTCAGAAAAATATACAGAACAAGATTTATATAATTATATAGAAATATATAAACCAGATGTTATAATAATATTTGAAACTCCATTTAATTGGAATTATTTTGAAATATTAAAAAAATTAAATATAAAGACTGTTTTTATTCCAATGATGGATGCAATTATTTTAGATAATTTTTTATTCTATATACTAAATGCAGATATTATTATTTGTCCAACATACAACTGTTACGTTGAGTATAATAAAAAATTTTCAAACTATAATAAAAAAATAAAATATATACCATATCCAATTGACACTGATTATTTCAAAATAGACACAAAAGGTCCAGCAACATTTCTACATAATCAGGGTAATGGTGGTGCACATTGGAGGAAAGGATCTGATCAAGTATACAATGCATTTGCTAATTTTAAATACAAAGAAGCAACATTGCACATAAATCGACAAACAACTTTACATAAATTATATCATTTGCCTAATAATTTACATAATATGACAATACACGTTGAGGATTTTGAAGAACCAATAGACACATATAAACAAGGTAAGATATATTTAGCTCCTTCTAGATTTGAGGGACTGGGGCTTCCAATATTAGAAGCAATGAGCTGCGGCTTACCTGTAATAACAACAAATGCATTGCCCATGAGTGCATGGTTTGATTCTACTTACCCCCTATTAGTTAGTTGTACCCCAATTGAAAAAATTCCAAGTGGAGATGGTCTTATATATAACCCAGATATAAATATGCTAATAAATAAAATGGAGTGGATATATAATAATTTAGATAAAGGAGAAAAAATTGGTATGAAAAATAGAGAAATAATATTAAATAAGTTTTCTTGGCATTTATTAAAACAAGAATATATAAAGGAGTTAGAAAATGTTTGAACAAAAATTAGAAGAACTTTTTAGAAAATATAAAAATGATATTTTTATTGAAACTGGCACATTTAGGGGAAATGGTATACAAATAGCATTAAATGCAGAATATAAAAATATATTTAGTATTGAAATTGAAAAATGTTTGTATGATGCTGTTAAAAATAAATTTGGATGTAATGTAAAAATATATAATGGATCATCTTTAGAAATACTTCCCAATATACTGGAGGATATAAATACACGGGTAACTTTTTGGTTAGATGCACACTTTGGACCAAATACAAATGATGTTAATAAATGTGTACCTTTATTGAAAGAATTGGAAATAATAGGTAAACATAAAATAAAAAATCATACAATAATAATTGATGATGTAACTCAATTTGGAAAACATATAATATGGTCAGAAATAACAATGGAAAATGTTACAAACAGTATTAAAAATATAAATAGTAACTATGAAATAGAATTAATTGACATAAAATCTGATAGGAAAAATGACATACTTGTTGCTTTTTGTGAGTAAATAAAATTATTAAATATCTTAAAAAACAAATTATTGGGAGAAAGAATTATAGAAAAATGATAACGGCAACCTTTAAATGTTTTTCATGTAATAAAGTTTTTGAGGAACTTTTAGATGACTCAAGTGTTAAAGAGTTAGAATGTCCTTATTGTAAGGAAAAAGCTTATAGAGGATATTGGACATCTAAATCATGTCCAAATGTATTAGTTAAAAATAAAAATAGATCTTCACCTAAAATAGAAAAAGATGGAGGTGTTCCAATAGGAGAACTTCCAGGAGATGATGATTATAATTGGCAAAAACAGGGTTGCAAATGGGGCCCAACACCTTAAAGGAGACAAAGATGAGTAAATGTTCAGTGACATTAGTTGGTAGACCAATTAAACTTGATATACACGAAAAGTATGCAAGATTTGGTTTAATAGTTGATGAGTACCTTTTTGAAGGAGGTAAGATAGTTACAAAACCTCAGTACCATAATTGTGTTATATTAGGAGAAAAGTCTGTTGAAAAGTTTAAGAAAGTTGTAAACGAAAAAGACTTGGTAATTTTTACTGATGGCAGTATTTTATATTCTGAAAAAAATGGTAAATATTATACAAATATTAAGTTAAATAATTTTACCCTTTTATCAAGATTTGAGCCAGAGACAAAGACCCAAGCAGGAGACCCCCCGCCAGAAATACCATCCTTACCAAATGAAGATGACGATTTGCCATTTTAATTAGGAGTTCATTGTGTTTGCCTGGAAAGCCCCAGAGTATAAAATAGTTTACAATCTGGAACAGTTTGAAGAAGTTAAGTCTTCTATTAAACAAGCTATTTTAGAGGATAAACCAATTTTTATTGACGTAGAAACAACAGGGGCAACACCTCTTTCGAGTCTTGATTGCTTATATGGTTGGTTACTTGGAGTTGCTGTTTGCGTTAGTACAGAAAAGGGATGGTATATACCGCTTAACCATACAAAAGATTCAATAAGATTAGAAGAGCAAATTACTACTACTCAATTTGCTTTTAATTTAGATCCTATTGTTTCCAAAGCAGGATTGTATACTAATCATAATATTAAGTTTGATTACAAGTTTTTATGGCGAGCTGGTATTCATCTTTATCCTCGACTCTGGGACACAATGAATGCTTTGAAGATTATTAATGGAGACGCTAACAATAAAAAGGTTGCTTTAAAAGAAGTAATTAGAGATTATCTTGATATACCATATGGTCTTATAAAATCATTCACAGAAGCCTCGCGGGGTAACGCAGCTGAGGTTAACCCTGACGAACTTGGTATTTATGCAATTAATGATGTAATTTTTACTATGTTTGTTTATAGGGCAATTAAACCAGAAATAGATGAAAAGTTTCACAAGTTATTTTATGAGATAGAAACCCCTCTTATTCCTTTGTTAGCTCAGATGGAAATGAGAGGTATACGAATTGATGTTGATTATTTTAAAAAAGCTAAAACTAAAGGGGAAAAATATACTACACAATTAAAAACATTTTTTGAAAAACATTATGGTATAAATATTGGGTCTACACAACAAGTGGGCAAGTATTTTAGTAAAACATTTAAAGATCTTGATATGAAGATTAAATTTGAAACAAATAATATAGTAACCGATAAAGATGAATTGAGTCGAATATTTGAAGCTTATCGGGGACATCCTGTAAGTAAAATGGCAAAAAGGATATTAAGTTATAGAACATTAACTAAAGAAATAAACACTTATATGGATAAATTTCCTAAAATAAGTGATTACAAATATGATAATGGTAAATTAACATACATAATTCATACTGTCTATAATCAAATTGTTAATAGTGGACGAATGTCCTCTTCACCCAATGTGCAAAACTTGCCAAAAAATCCAAGCGTTAACATACGTAGGGGGTTTATTCCCAGGGAAGGTTATAAAATAATAGAAGCAGATTGGTCCTCAGCAGAAATGCGACTTTTAGCTGGAATTGCCCAAGACCCTATTTTAATTAAAATGTATAAGGATAATCCTGTTGGTGCTGATCCACACACCTTAACTGCACAATGGATATTTTCTAAAATACAAAATAGAAACATATCAATAGAAGAAATATTAGAGGATAATAAAAATAAATCAAAGCCATCTATGAGGTTTGCCGGTAAAACTGTTAATTTTATGGTTGTTTATGGCACTACCGAATTTGGGCTTAGTAAAAAATTAAAAATATCAAAAGAAGATGCTATACTATATTTAAAAGAGTATTTAA
>CAYZVE010000104.1:0-4249 GCA_964481805.1 uncultured archaeon
ATCTAAAAATTCTAATAATTAGATATTATGTTACTTTCTTATTTTTTAAGAGTGTTATGAATGAGTGAAGATTCATATGGGAAACAGTTAATACTTTTACCTAATGATACTGTTACTGAAACAAATATTCAGTCAGAAAGATACCTGGATTCTGGAAGAATGGCTAGAGTAGATTTAGTGGATGTTAATCTTCTTGGTTTATCAGCTGAAAAGACATTTCAACCCCAAGAACCTGTGAGAAAGTTATATGAAAGAACTATTGGTGAATGGCCTTATGGAAGAATAGATGGTGAAATAGAAGGTGTTCCATTCAGTCATGCTGCGAGAGCTGCTTTGCATAGAAGGGTATTATTACATGAACTAACAAAAGTTTTTCATGGTCGTCCTTTAGTTGCAAATGGGTTATATACACGTTCTATAGCAAACGAAGAAGTATTAGGAACAGAATATATAGAAGGTAGGGGTCCAAGAATAGGTCCTGTGAATTATCATCTGTTTAGAAGGTCAGGAAAAAACCCTGAATGGGAAATTGATGAGGTTGCTGAATCTGGAGACTATTTGGCTAAAATGATATCTGATTGGGGTTTTCTAGGGACGGTTTGGCAATGTTCACCTAAGAATCCTGTGGCAACAGCGAATATTCTCATACAAGATGGACAAGAAAAGAGAATGGTTTTAATCGATACTGAATTTGGTGTTTTTGCCCCTCCATTCACTATTGGAAAAGAAGTTATACCTGGTTATGTCAGAAACTTAGTTAGAATAGGTATAGCCCCTTCATTTGATGATATTGATGTTGAAAGATTAGAAAAAACGCTAAATGACAATGAACAAAAAATAGTTGATAAATTAGGAACAGATAGTTATGAATCACTTGTATTTCATTTTGATAAATTAAGATATCATCTAGCAGGATGAAAAGATAGTGAAGATTGTTTAAGATCCTACAGATATAGTAATGATGAAAATCCAGAATTGAGTGATGGTGAATACACAAAACTTATGTTAAAATATTTTGAGTTAACCCTTCGTGGAATTTTAAGGGTGGCTTATGATAGTTCTGTTGAAAAATTAAGAGATCTTCCCAAGGCCCTTATACGAGGTCTAAGAAATCTTCCAAGAGGTGTTGAAAATTATGGTAGGTTATTATTTAACGAAACTTATCAGACAGAACTTGCTGTAAGATATGTAGATGAAGTTCTCACTCAAGGAAGGAATTCTGGGTTATTGAGTGAGGAAGATGTTAATAGAATTACAGGTTTAATGTCAGATGAAAGAAATATGGAATATTTGAGAGGGTTCATAGTTCATTTAGGACTTAAAGTTCTAGATTTACCGGTTTTAGGTGATGTAGGGTTGGGGGCAGCTTCAATAATTTCAAAAACACCTTTAGCATTTTTATCTCCAATGATTGTATCACCCCTTCTTAGAACAACTTACACTACTTCAAGGATGGTTAGAAATGTTGGTAGAGATTTAGATTATTCACTCGCATTTCTTGGTGGTCTTGTACCAAAAATAGGAATAGGGGCTTTCCTTGCTCAATTATTTTCTCATGATTTGGAACTTTCAGCATTTCTTGCTCGTTCACTTCCAGTAAATGTTGGAAGACATATTCCTATATATGGTGGAGATAGAAGTTTGACGCAACATAGGTTAATAAAAGCTACTGATATCTTGGCTTCAATTGGATATGAACTCTACATGTATGGAATAACACATCAAATATGGGTTTAATTAATTTACCGTCAATTCCTCAAACGACCCTTCAGAAAGAAAATCATCCCTTTCCCCGGTTAATCCATCAACCACATCTACCCTGCCATTGTCATAAAATATCAGCCAGTAAGGGTAATATAATTTCTTTCTTTCAATCTCATCCGGGTTAAAAAGATCAAGAACTTTGTTTGCTTTCATTTCATTGATTTTAAATGGGATTAATTCTCCATTATGTTTATAAGTGACAGTTTCATCACTTAATCTATGTTTGACTACATCCTCAAAATCTATTTTGAGAAGGCTTTCGTATGTGCCTTCATGGTCTTTTACAAGGTCTTTTTCTATAAGGTAATCCAACAGCTTCTTCACATCTTTTTCTTTCATTTTTAATTTTTTCGTGATATCTTCCATTGTTGACAAGCCATAACTTGTGAGATAAAGCATTACAGCTTTCTCTTTCATTTTTAAATCCACAATCTCAGACAAGCCAGATGTCCTGTGAATAGTTTCATATTTCGAATAAACCAATTCCCCGGTTAACCCATCCAAAAATAAATTATCTATTTTTTCTCCTTCATTTGTCTTGAATTTACAGCTTAATTTCCACAATGGATAATAAATCAGCTTGAATTGTTCCAATCTTTTTGTAATGCTTCTTTTTACATCATCCTCCAAAAATTTCGGAAAGTAATAAAGGGTATCAGGTTCTTTTTCTTTTTGTTTTTCGCCGATCATTGAAACTCCCGAATGGTCTGTTCTTTTTATTCTAATATCAACAATCAAAGGCTGGTCTATAACCCCGACTATCAACGCAGTGCCAATAGGCAAAGATTTTATTTCATTTTCTACACCTTTTGTTATTCCTTCCACAGATTCCATAATTGTTTTAATGTCGTTCGGGTTAGTTACCCTAAGGAATACTTGCGTGTTGCACTGGGATAAAACATTCTTTTCTACACGGGCAGGCCTTTGAGAAATTACCGCCAAACCCATCCCAAATTTTCGGCCTTCTGAGGCAATTGTTCTTAATATCTGGGATGAAACAACATGCCCCCCGAATCCTCTTTCTGGACAAAAATTGTGCGCTTCTTCAACAACTAACAAAAATTCTGGAATTTCCCCCATTTTTCTAGATTCAAACAAATCTTTGACAATTTTGTATACCACCAGCTGCTGCAATTCGGGTTCTATGCCTTTAAGGTTAAGGATGGTAAGTTTTTCTTTTTTTACCAAGTCTTCTGGCTTGATAAAATTTAAAGGGTCAAAAAGTTTGGTTCCAGAAAGATAATCCAAGACCGTGAGCACATTCCATTTTGATTTACTGTTTGATTTTATTATTTCTTTCTTTATTTCTTCGATTGTGTATTTTTTCTTTCCTTCTGATTCCCTAACTATTGAGTAAATTACACTAAGCTGGCTGGATGTAAGTTTGAACGGAAGCAATTCAAATATTTCTGTCGGTGTTAAATTTCCATTTAATTTCAATTTTTTCATTCCTTGGGAAAGATTTTTCTCAAGTGAAAAGACTTGAAGATTTTTCTTATAACCTTTTGGCTGGACATCATATTTTTCCATATATTTGATCTCTTCTTGCTTTGAATTTGGGTCCATCAGCGACATATATTCCCCATGAGGGTCAATAATAACTGCTGGTATTTTACTTTCCATAAATTCTTCGAGCATTACGCCAACAAAGTAAGACTTACCCATCCCTGTCTTAGCAAGGACAGCAAGATGCTTGGTTATTATTTTTTTAGGGTCAAAATATACTTTGAGATTGTCTGAGTTTTCAAGCAAGCCTATATAAAAACCGGATGACTTGAGCCCCAGCACCCTTTTAATTAAAGCATCATCCGCACTATACACAAGTGAGCCAGGCTTAAATGGCATCCTTGGCTTTTGAACTATATCTCTGTTATCTTCATAGCCTATTACTGATACTCTGGCAATAGCTTGCTCTTTTTCCTGAATTATCCCGTCTATTCTTCCAAGGATTAAATGCCTTTCTGGGTCTCTCACAGCAATAAAGTCCATTTTTCTTATTACATCTACGACTTGGAAATGAAATGATTCTGGTGATGTTTTCCCGATTATTTTACCTACTAGCATGTAAACACTATATGATTTAGAATATAAATTAAAGTTGTCTGTAAATACAAAAACTTTACAGAAGGGATTGAATCAGATCAAATAGGAGTTTTTGTCTTTATGTATACTATTTGTTTCCCTCTTATGAACATTCTTACCAAACCCTGATTGCACAAATAGAGATACAAATAACCCAATTTTATTGCAGTAACAGCCTTTGTTAGATGCGCAACTTCTTGAAACATGTTGTATACGCCTTGATTTCTCAAATTTATTACATATTGAACCATATCAACATCTGTAAATTCATCGGGAAGTATTGGGAAAACATGTTTAATATAACTTTCATAAAGTTTTTCGTTCATTTAGAAAATATTCTTAATTATTTATTTAAGTCGAATAGTTAATGCGGCCAGCGGGATTTGAACCCGCGTTGCAAGCT
>CAYZVE010000105.1:0-4208 GCA_964481805.1 uncultured archaeon
TCATCTGTTATTACAGCATATTCACTTCTATCACCACTACCATATATTTCATTACTTGTGCATGTGTAGTGTCTGTCGGTTTGTCCTTGATTTTGAGGTCTCACCATTATATAACCTAAATCTCACTATATTATATAAATATTTAAACCTTTCTGAACTCCAGAAATTCAATATTTTTGCTATAAAATAGTAAAGATAGTCATTAAAATTTCTCTTTTTATTTTTTAAGGATCCATATAAGATTATTTTCTATTTAAAAGCTAAATAAGTCTTTTAAAGTTTAATTTGTATTAAAATTATCAGGTTGTGAAGTAAATGAAATATAAAATTTTTTTGCCAGTCATTATTTTAGCTTTATCAATTTCTTTAGCTTATTCAATGGAAGTCTATGTCAGGCCAGCAAGAATAGTGGCAAGGATGAATGTTACTCCAGGGGAAACTTCAACCTACACTGGTTTCCTGGAAGTTAAGAACCAAAACAACTTTACGGTCAATGTTACGATAAGCCCTCAGGGCGTTCTTGTGGGAAAAGTAGATCTTGCTGAAGAATTAGTTGTTCTTGAGCCAGGAGAATCGAAAAACATAGATTTTACAATTAATGTAGACCAGCCAGGGAATTACCAAGGTACTATTGTAGTGACATATTTGGTTGAAAATACACCGGGAGTAGGCCTTCAAGCTGATATAATCGTTATAGCAACTGAAGTTGAGGGTGAACAAAAACCTATTTCAGGATTTTTAGTTTTGAACAATACTCTGAAATATGGTATTATAGGATTTATAGTTTTGCTCATAATTATAATATTACTCGTTTTACGAGGGGGTGTAAAAGTTGAGAAATAAATATTTGGCAATAGGCTTATTTTTATCCCTGTTTATTAGCTCTGTTTTTGCCAGTGATGTAGCTCTTGTTGTAAAAGATGCAAACAATCTAAATTATAATCACGAATACAAAGTCAACTATATCCTAGAAAGAATGGGATTTGATGTTACTTTGATAGACAAGAACTCGGCAAATGTAGATTATTCCAAGTTTGCATTGATAGTTATTGCAGGCAGGCCATCAAATGTTTATTCTTATCAATTTTTGGACAGTTTTGTCGCTGACATACCTGTAAATGATTATCCTACCGTGGTTATAGATTCAACTTATCCAGATGATTTTGGCTGGATAGAGCCGGGAGCAGTCAGTACAATATTTTCCAACAGCCCTAAGTATATAAAAGTTGAAAATGCTCACCCTATACTTTCTGACCATAATATTGGTGACAGAATTCTTACTCATATTGTAGGAGGGCAAACAGTCCTTGATTTAGAAGTTTCCAGATCAAAATTGATTCCTGTAGCTTCATTTGACAATTCGTACGGGACTTCTGTAATTTCAGTTGCAGAGCCTGGACAGCAATTGTTTAACAATAAAGCCACACAAGCAAGAGCAGTGTTCTTCGGTATAACCAATTCATTATACTGGACATATGATGCAGAACAATTATTTGAAAATGCTGTGTGGTGGGTATTGGCAGATGCAGACGATGACGGGGTTTTAGATCATGTAGATAATTGTAAGTTTGACTCTAATCCAGAGCAACTAGATACAGACGGAGATGGAATTGGGGATGTATGTGATTTGTGCCCAGAAGAAAATGCTATGGGTTATGACATCAACAAAGATGGCTGTATCGATGATTCAGACAATGATGGTGTCAAGGACAATGTCGACAATTGCCCAAACAATTACAATCCGGACCAATTAGATTCTGATGAAAATGGCGTAGGCGATGAATGCAATATTCTTCCGGGGGCTTCTATTTACTTGAATGTAGACGCAGACGATGTTAACGAGTCAGCTACAAACGTGAACAATGTTGTGGAAGATGGTTATGAGGTTTATAGTGATCCAAATTGGAATACAAACGCTATAAGCATGAGTGGAGATGATGATGGATTTACTGACTTTTTAATCAAAAATAATGGTTATGTTAAATACTGGGATCCTGATGATGGATTATTAACAAATGTTACAGAGATAGAGAATGGCATTTATTCCATAGATACAGATGGAGATAGCGAAGAAGACCTTATTTATGATGATAACAGAAAGATATTTTTGGCAAAAGAAGATACAGACGATGATGGTAATATCGAAGAAGCAAAAGACAATGAGATGGATTATTCATTTGATGAATATTATGACGAAGATAGCCTCACACAACTATTAAGCATAGTGGATGGGGATAATGATGGAAAGAATGATTTTATCATAGGCATTAATATAACTTCGACTTACAAGCCATCCAAATACTGGGATCCTGATGATGGAATACTTACAAACATGATAAAAACAGATGTAGATAATGATAATGATAATGAATACTTGGTTGATATAGATGGTGATTTTGTTTATGAGAAAGTCTATGAAGCCAATAAACTTTATAATATGCCAGATTTAGTTGTTTATTCAATTGAATTGAATACAGAATCCCCCATGTCAGGGAATAATGTCAATGTTTCAGCCGTTGTTAAAAATCAAGGGCAATACAATGCAAACAACTTTACTGTCGAATTCAAGGTAGATGATGCCTCAAAGGAAAATAAAACTATTGTTTTATTAGAAAATGGAAAATCTGAAACCTTAGTTTTTGAGTGGAACAGTATCCCGTCAGGTTCTCATACAATAAAAATAATTGCTGATGCAGATGATGTTATTCCAGAAGAATCTGGTGAAAGCAATAATGTGAAGGAAATGGAAGTATATGCCACATCATCATCCACACCTACAACAACCATCCTATCAAAAGGGACTTTCACAGGCAATTTAGGTGGAGCAGCTAAAAAAGAATACAGGGTAGCCGAATTAACCGGATTCCCAGAGCAAGTTGTCATCAAACAAGGGGAAACCAAGGAAGTTACAGGTAAATTTTTGAACAATTTGACTAAGAGCATTTTCAATATAACTTTCACAGTTTCAGGTAATGGCTTCAATCAATCTTGGGGAAAAATAAGCCCAGAGAACATAGAATCAATAACAATGGAAAGATTTGAAGACGTGGCACTATCTTTTGAAATTCCAGAAGATGCAAAAATATACACTTATCCATTGGTTTTGAAAGGGACATCAAATGTTAATGGAATATTCAAGTCATATGAGGCAAAGATTAACCTATTAATCCAAGAAAAAGGAATAGAAACAACCACAACTACTATTCAGCCAGAAGTAAAAGAAACAGAAGAGGATAAATCACCTTTGTCTGGAGCTTTGTCATTCATAAAAGCAAATAAAATCTCACTGATAATTGGGGTAGGAATGGCAGGAATTATAATACTTCTCATAGTTTTCAGAGAAAAACTTCCAAAGTTGGAATTTAAGTTAAAAGGAACCAAGCAGCAATATTCCTTTAAAAATGGCTGGAAGAAGAAATGATTTTTCCTTTTTATGCCAGATTTAACATTGTTAGCGCCAAAGCTATTCCAAGAATGGTTATAAAAAACTAACTATTGATAAAAGAGATATGATTCCGCATTTAGCTCCTGAATGGATGTTGGATACTACTCGTAATTTATTGGATTATAGATGTAGAGTTCCTGTTTATTTACTCAACACTATACCAGGAGTAGGAACCTTTGCATCATGCGCAGGGCATACCCGATTTAGGGAAACTTATGGAGAACGTGGCAGTATTTTTTACACAGGGCTTGAATCAGGATCAAGGGGTTATTTTTTGGATGGTGAAAAAATACCAGTCCCATTTCCCCAGTATAAATTGTTTGTATTAGGAGGAAGTGGATTTAGTGCAGATTCCAAAGTTTATCCTTTTGAGGAATTATATGAAAGGGAATTAAAACATAAACTTATTTCCGAGGAAGGTTTTTTAAATTTTGGTCTTTTTGATCCAGAAAGAAAATTTGTTCAGGAATTGACTGAATTATACGATAAATATGACTTAATGACTGAAAGATTCCCAGATATGGGATTTATAATTGGAGATCATTATGGCCCTAATCTATTAGATGAATTAAGGAAATTAGAGGAAAAAACAGCTTCATTCTGGAGGGATTTGGCGTCAGTTGCAGAGGGATTTTCCCCGCATAGTATTGATTGGTGCAAAAGAAGACTTCACTCAAAACGTGAAAAGTCTGATTTTTAAATCTTTGATTTGAATAAGAATTAATCCTTCCAGTATTAAAAATGTTCAACTAAACAGCATAAA
>CAYZVE010000106.1:0-1539 GCA_964481805.1 uncultured archaeon
CCAGGCTTCTGAACGGTTATTTTTTAGGTTTTTAGCGACGTAATTACAGGATAATTACAAGGGTTATAAACTGCTTTTAACAATAATTCTGGCAGGAGGTAGATAAAATGCGAGAAGATTGGGTAAGAAAAGATGTCTTTGAAAAAGTAGTTTTGGTAAAAGGGATTGTCAAATCAACTATTCCAAAGCTAATCGAAGTAGATGATGAAGAATTGAAACTGATGTTTAGTCATTTAGCCCATTATCATAGAGATGATGAAAGAAACACGTTAAATGAAACAGAACTTATTTTGTATGACACTTTGATTAGAAATGATGTAAATCCCGCAACAGTGTATAAGTGGTTTTGTTTGACTATGATGCCGAACGACTTATTTCATCAGCTTGGGACAGGCAGGATTTCTCAGAAAAGGGCTTTAATGCTTAATGCCAAAAGACGCAGGGACAAAGAGATTGCGATGGGATTAGAGATAATGGAAATAGTAAGAGAAACTATGAGGAGGTTGTAAAATGGTATATTTTAATAGAGAGAATTATATAAAAAGGGACAGGCAGAAATTGCCTAATGTTTTTAATAAAACACAGTTGATAGACCTTTTTGATTGTATTGACAACCCGCAGACAATGATTGGGGCAGGTTTGGGCTTTTTTTGCGGACTAAGAATTTCTGAGGTTATAGCTGTAAAAACTGAAAATGTTGACATTGAAAAAAGGCAGATAAAAATTGAAAACGGAAAAGGCGGAAAAGATGCTTATTGCATTATACCACCACCTTTTGTAGAACCTTTAAGGCTATGGCTTAAATTTATCGGGAACATGCCTTATATCTTTCCGTCAAGAATGAATCCAAAAAAGCATGTTAGAAAAAGCGAAATGTTTAGAAAGTATGTTTTGGCTTTAAAAAAAGCTGGGCTTAGAAAAGAGACTGGAATTGTGGAGTTTAAAAACAGATTTGGAACTTATCAACAGCCGAGATATCAATACTGTTTTCATACGCTTAGGCACAGCTTTGCCACATATTTATTAGAGCAAGGAGTTGATATTGCTGTAGTCAGCAAGCTAATGAGGCATAACCAGATTGACACAACAATGATTTATACGCATATAAGCGATAAACTTAAGAAAAAAGCTATTGATGACTCATTTGACCCGTTTAAAGCCTACCACTTCAAGAAATCTGAACATCAAGACCGAAAAGAACAGCTATTAGAAGAAAGAGAAAGGCGTTTTGTGACAGAAATGAGCAATCCGATACATATTTTACAAATGAAGCTGGTGAATGGTGAAATAACCGAGCAAGAGTTTAAGCAAAGGATGGATGCCTTAAAATCAACAAGCTATATTATTGAGGTTAGCCAAAATGCCAAACTATAAAAAAAAATATTCGGAGGAGAAGCTTATTTATTTTTTAAGAAAATTAGCAATAGAACTAGGCAGAACTCCGAAAAGGATAGATATGGATATGGCTGTTGGTTTTCCAAATTCAACAACTTATCAAACAAATTTTGGTAGCTGGACAGAGGCTTTAATCAAATCAGG
>CAYZVE010000106.1:1639-4180 GCA_964481805.1 uncultured archaeon
TCCAGAAAGATTAAAGAGAGAGATTGAACGATGCAAGGGAGTGATATTATGAAAATGGAAAAAATAGAACATGAAATACTTGTCAACGACTATATAAAAGTGATTTTGAGTAGTATACCAAAGGTTATGACACCATTAGACTTCAAAGCATTGACACACAAAGCAAATAAGCTTTTCAATATTGGTGAAGTTCCAATAGTTGAAAAGAGAAAGAGGTTCATAAAAGCAGAAAAGGAAACAAAGGGAATAGACTATATAATAACAGCAGACGATGGTGCTAAAATAACAATGCACCTACCTAAAATTATGACTATACTAAAGTTCAAAGCAATAACATGGAAAATAAATAAGTTATTAGCAAAACACAGAAAATAAATCAAGAAAAAGCTTCACTAGTAAGGAATGCATAATTTTAGAAATAGTCTAAAAGACCAGAAAAATCTAACACTTACATAGGAACATTATTTTCCATAGATTAGCTTTAATGAATACATCCAAAAAGCTTAAATAGTTTTAAAACAAATACAAACCCATGTTAAAAATTGGAAAAAATTAATGTTTTTTATTTTTGTCTATTTGATTTAAAATTCATTTAAAATAAGTTTATCGGATGAGTCACATGCTAAAAAACAACAAACCACAAAATTATTTTTGATAAAATTTTTTATAAACTTATGTTCATAAATTGCAGGAATATATCAATCCTTTCTAGGGGTTTTATGAGAGATGCTCCTCTTGTCTTTATCCGAGGGCAATAGGTTTGATGAAAGCAGTCTATCATAGATTGAGCGTTTGTTGTTTTCGCGAGGTCTAGGTAGTATTTATGTTTATTTCCTGCAATTTATGATTTTTTATCAAAAAGAAAAGAAGGAGTTGAAAGTTGCTCGTTCAGGTAACCTCCAACTTATTCCTGTTCGGGCAACTTACATAGATTGGGTAATACAAATGTCAAAATTCAAAAATGAACAAAGAAGTAAAGATGAATGGAGGTAAAAATGTTAGAAAGTATAATAGAATTAATCAAAACAAACAAAGTAATCTTTAATCTTATTGTAGCTATTGTTATTTTGCTAGGTTTGTTGATATTCGGATATATTAGAAAGGGAGTTAAGAAAACACATCAATATCTTTCAAAAAAGATTGACCAAGAGCCTGTTTGCTTTTACGGAATGGTTATTAGTCTTTCGTTATACTTACTCTCGCCTATCTTGCCCTTACTACCTTTAGCAACTGCAATTGGATGCGGTCTGATATTATTTTTCAACGATAAGGATACATCATTATCAACGAAAATGCTGGAAAAAACCGAGAAATCAAAGAGGAATTTGGGGATTTATAGAAAAGGATAGAATAATCAATAAAAAAGAAAGAGGGAGTCCTTCTTTCTTTTTTTGTATGAACGGAAGAAGGTAAAAAATGGATGTAAAAGAAATAAAAAAACATATTGGAAAAAAAGTATTAATAGTTCTTAGAAACAATTTTAAATATACTATTATTATTCCTAGATTTGAAGGAAGTTCTTTTTCTGTTAAAGATAGATATGGAGAAAATGTTACTATAGAGTGTGATATGATTTCACTAATCTGTGGTAAAGAAGGTAATACTAAAGGTGATTGAATAAATATATAAGGAGGTAAAAAATGAACATAATATATCTCAGAGTTTCAACATTTGAACAGAATGCAGAAAGCCAGTTAAATCAATGTTTATCAATAGTAAAAGATTTTGAGCTTGAAAATTATAAAGTATATAAAGAAATACAGTCTGCATTTAAAGATGAACTTAGACAAAGACCCAAATTTTCTAAGATACTAGAACTTATCAAAACTAAAAAAGTTGAGCATTTTATTGTTTGGGACTTAGATAGAATTTATAGAGACAGAGCCAAATTACTTGGTTTTTTTGAGTTGTGTAAAATGTATAATTGTTCTATAATAAGTTATAGACAAAAATTTCTTACTGTAATAGAAAAATTACAATTACCAAAAGGTTTTGAATTTTTAAGAGAGACCATGCTAAATATCTTTTTACAGTTCCTAGGATGGATAGCTGAGGATGAGAGTAGGAAGCATTCCGATAGAGTTAAAAAAGCTGTCGTTAGAAAGGAAGGAGAGGAAACTAAATCCTATAAGGGAAATAGATGGGGCAAATTACCATTTGAAATAGATGTCGATGAGGTTATAAAATTATCAAATAGTGGATTAAGCACACGTGAAATAGCCAATAAAATTTTTGCTAAGAAACCTGATAACACTTTTGTTCACCCTTCGCATGTTACTATTAGTAACTTGTTAAAAAAACATGGGCTTATTGTAAATAAAAGTAAAAGACAAATCAATAGTTCATAAAATGGTGATAGCAAATATAAATTTTAATTTTACGGGTTGTAAATAAATTATTAAAAGGCTCCGTAAACAAATGGGAGGGCTTTTTTACAGCATCAAAACTTGATTTAAGTCTTGAGTTTGACTTAAAAAAGCTTTTTAATAGTAAAAAGGTGCATAAGTTTGAACTATAAAAATAAATATGGCGTTGAAAAAA
>CAYZVE010000107.1:0-2743 GCA_964481805.1 uncultured archaeon
CCACAGATTGAACCCGCCCCATATTTTGCTCCACGGGTCACTTTGGTCTTTTTCACTTGTTTTTGTTTCTTTTTTAGTTTGAGTATCATCTTCTGTAAGTTCATAAGTATGTGTGTCAGTCAATTTTTGCATTGCTCGCCAGAATGGAGAATGCCCAACAACTTCTCCGTAATAACTCATAGCATAAAGTAAACTGTCAAAGGAATGGTCGTTTTGTTTGCGGATAACTCCATGTTCATCATAAGACAGTTGTTTCAGACTTCTAATTAAATCCTCAAAAACACATGGAATAACAATCATATGGCGTTCAATATATCGTTTAATCGTATAAACATATTGAGTTTTATCTTTTCCGCCTTCAACATTGAATAATTTATGAACGGCGAAACCCAAATTTGACAAGGCATTATTGTAAGCCCATTCTCTTGGGTCTGGACGAATAACCTCAATCTGAAGATTTTTTGCTAATTCAGAAGCGAAACGGATTTTTTCCGAATCTGTTTGTCCAACAAATTCTTGACTAATCAAAACAAAGATAAAATCTCGAAATCTGCCAACGGCTGAATAAGCACATGGAGATGCCTCGCCCCAATCTATTCCTAAAATTCTTTCTTTTACGAATTGCATTAATGCCAATCTATTGGATACGGGAATCATTCCTTCAGGCACGCCACATAATTGAAGGAATGATTGAACCATTGGACAATATCCTTCTTTATATGGTATGCATTGTAAATCGTGGTCAGGACAATATGTGCATACGCACGAATCAATGTCGTTTGGATTAAACACCAAACCTGAGGAAATGCTTATTCCGCCAAGAGCCTCGACTAACCATTCATCATTTGATTTATCGAGTCTAAGAATTGGAACGTTTTGTTCAGGCATCCAAGGAATATTTGACCGCCAATTTTTGGGATTCATGTCCGTGTAGATTTTATATGGGTCTTTTTCTCCAGATATATGTTTTACTATTGCCCATCTGTAACGTTTGTAACCAAGTTTTTCGGCGTTATTCCAAGTTTGAATAAAGTCGCCATGAACGAAGTGACAGGTGGAACTCTTAATTATGTGAATATTTGAACTGGTTGAAACTTCCCAAAGAGCTGCTCTAATAAATTTTGTTCCGCCTGCCTCTTCACCAGAGGCTTCTTCATCTATAACAACGTCCATAACATGTGGTCCTCTAATGCTCGTGCCGCTGCAAGCATGAAAGGTTGCAGAGCTATCAGCTAGACTCTTAACTTCTTTTTCAATAAGTTTCAGTTTATATTTTTTAAGCTCATCACTATTATTAATCCATCCAGTAATAAATGAATGAATTTTATCGCTTTGGTCACGTGACCCGCCCATACATGCAATATCATAATTTTCATGAGTAAAAATTCGCCATATCACATAGACAGCTAAAGCAAAAGTTTTGCCGCTACCCCTTCCTGCTGTGATGATGGCTAATCTAACTTTTCCAGAAGCAAAATCTTCTAGAAATTCAATCTGGTCTTCGGAAAGTTGAATTGGTGCTCCAGAAGCGGGGTCTGTCCGCAGAATTTCACGGGCGAATCTTACTGGACCTGCCAACCGCCATTTTCTACACCATTCAGAATATTCTCTTCTTAATTGAGGGTTGCCTCTGAAGTCTTCTATCATTTTTAATTCTTCATCGTAAACTGAACGTATTTTAGGCATTTTATCGTCTTCCTAATTGTATTTCTCTTAATTTGACTCGCAAATTGGCTTCCTCATTGATTAATAATCTAATAGTGTGTCTTTTTTCAGTCATCAGTTGTTTACGAGTTGAGAGAGCACCTATGACACCAATCCATTTCTTAGCTTCCAATAAAGTAGTCGCACTTTTTAATCCTTTAACTGCATCATCATTATCAGTTTTGAGGGATTCGAGTTCTTTAGCAATCGCTTCAACGGTTAAAATTCGTTCCGTGATTTTAGCGTGAATTAAATCAATTAATTCGTGGATTCTAGTGGCTTCTGATGGGGGCATTTCCGTAACAATTTCTTTGGCTATTTCCAACGGCAATTCCGCCTCAATATCTACTGGTGGCTGACCCTCCGTTTCCAGTTGAACTAACAGAATGATTTTTTCTTGGTCGGAGACCTTCCAATTTATTATTTTAGCTACTACCATTTAACACTCACCATAGTATAGTATAATACAGTATCAATAGATGTATTTAAATCTTATGGAAGTGATTGTGGATGTGGATGTTAATCGCAAATGTGATGATTATTTAAAAGGGATTTTAAAAAACACATTCTGTTATATCTGAGGAATAACCTTATATACTAAAAACGCCACCTTTTTAATCACTAATAAGAAGAGATGATAAATATGGGTGGTCCATATAGAGCTACGAATTTGGTAATAGTAATAACCAAAGCAGATTCGTCGGAATATACTATTGGTGTTTGTGAAGGATTAGACATTGACCTTGGCTACGAAGGCGGAGCAGAACCAGTTTATGGGTCTCGAACTAGAAAACATAGTGCTGGAAGCAAAACTGTAACATTCACATTGACAAGATGGTTCTATGCTGACGAATTTATGGAAGATTTGCTCTTAGACCTATTTGACGGTGAAATAACATTCACTCTAAAAGGCAGTTTGATTACTAATGCTGGTGTTCCAATCGCAAATTCAAGTATAACAATAACTGGTTGTCGTTTATATCGTTGGAGACCTCGAACAGGTGGAGCAGATGACATCATTGGCGAAGAAGCAAGCGGT
>CAYZVE010000107.1:2843-4121 GCA_964481805.1 uncultured archaeon
TAAATCTTCGGCAACATGAATTTAAATTTGAGATGTCGCATTGGGTTTCATCTGTTATTGTTGTTATGATTGTGATATTTAAACTTTGCGGTGTGATTGTAGTCGGCTGTGCTGTGCCATGTTGTGTTATGCCATGTTTGCGTGTGCGTGCAGGACTTTAGTGATTAGTGTATATGTGTGTTCCTTTTAATTCGTCTATGCTGTGCGACTGTGCTGTGCTGTGCTGTATATATGAATGAGTATGAGTGTATGAGTCTGTGCATGAGTCTCTGTGTGCGAATGAGTCTCTACTGTGAGTGCGACGAATGAGACTACTCTACTTGTCGTTCGTTCGTTCGGACGTGCTCATTTGAAATGTTGCACACACACAAAAATTTTTAAAATGGATGGCAACCATAACCTTTAAATATGAGTGTGTGTATCATTTCTAACGATAAAAATGAAACCAAATTTAAATAATCCATTATGTCCCAAATGCAATGAACGAATGCAGAAATTGGGATATATAGGCACACTTCAAGGGAGAAAAAGACGTTACCGATGCAATCATTGTGGTTTCACTATGACAGGTGAGAAAATTGAACAGTAATTATAAAGCTTGGCAATTGGCTTGCGGATTGAAAAATTGGCTGGAACAAAATAACCGTAAATCTGCCACCAAATTTGAATTTGAAATGACTCCGTATTATCAGGCAATTGGAAATGACTCAAGAACAAAGGACAAGTATTGGGGAATCATGAATATCAATGGATGGATTAAACCTGTAGAAGCAACATCAGAATGGAGCGTCATCGAAAACATTAAACAATTGAAACCAAAAAGTCTTGGTCAAATGCTCATTGAAGATGAAATAACTCAAAGAAAACTGCTTTAGTTTTCAAAATTTTAGAGTGGTTTTTTTCTCTGTTTTTTTCTCTGACATTCCATCAATAGCCAAACCCCACACCATTTCAGATTGTAATATGGTTCAGAATTTTTGATTGTTTTGTTATAATTCATGTTTGGAAATACCACAATTAAAGTGAGCAGATACGAAATCTATCGAAAAACTTAATCAGTTGATTAAGTTCGAAGTAGTTGTTCGACCATTTTTAACATATGTCAAATCTAATAAAATCCATACGAAGACTCGTGACGAAAAACCGTCGAAAAGATTAATCAACTGATTAAGCACGAAACTGAGCGTTTGCCCAAAGATTAATCAATTGATTAAACCAACGGAAAACCGCAAGACTTAAATAGAACGATTGCCACAGAATATTCAAAGTGATTTAGAA
>CAYZVE010000108.1:0-4101 GCA_964481805.1 uncultured archaeon
AAAATTCAATTTTTTCCCATTAGTTAAATATCAAAAAATGAATTTTAACACCTAAAATGAACAATATTTTGGCTTGTTGATATGCTTAAATATTAATTATCTACAAATCATTTAGTTAAAAAATAAGGGTAAAAAAGAAGTTGAAAATATGATTTTTGAGTTTTTGTTTGAAAAGCAAGCCTAAATTATTGAGGGTGAAAAACATGGGAAAGAAAAAGAAGAAATAATGTTTTTTTCTCATTTTTTTTGATAATTTAGAAGGATAAATAGTTAAATAAACTAATATGCTTAAAAAAAGGTGGTCTCATGTCAAATTGGGATGATGAAGAAGAAACAGAAGAAGAAACAGAAGAAGATGAAGATTGGTAAAAGAATTCAATAACTTTTTCTTTTTGTTTTAACAAAAGCTTTTTGTGAAATAAAATGGGTAGTTTTGAACTATAACAACCTTAGAAAAGTATATACAATATAATTTACTCTTTTAAAAATTAAAAGTATTTCTTTATTGGAGACTATATGCCACATCCTCTTTAATATCTAATAGAAATTGTATTTAATTGTAATATCAAAACTAAATTAGAGCCTAAAAAAGGCTCTTGATGATTATTTCTTCTTTTTAATATTTCTTCTAGGTCCAATATCAGATTCTCCCCTTATTTTTCTAAATAGACTATCTACACTAAATCTGCTTTTGGGTTTTTTTCTAATTTCTTCTCTACATTTTTTACATAAAGGAGCACGAAATCCCAACCAACTAACTTTAACCAATTTACCAACTTCTTTTATTGGTTTTTTACATTTCGAGCATTTATTTTGCATCAAATCTAATTAAATTTTAGGTATCAGAGTTATTAAGAATTACTCATTTCATAAGTGTCAAAATATCAGATTTTGTTATTATACCAACTATTTTCTGTTTTTCACTTAAAAGAACAGCTTGTGAATATTCTAGAAGCATTTTAGCAACTTCCACACTTTCATCAGAACTGATTATAGGGAAAGGTTTTTCCATAATTTCTTTAACAAACATTTTTCTTAAACTCTTATCCATGTTGTTAATAACTATTTTTTCTGTGATACTCCCAAGGCACATATTCTTATCAATAACTGGTATTTGCGATATTTCAAAATTTTTCATTAACTTTATCGCGTCTAGAATTTTTGCTCTTGGTTCAACATATATTATATTCTTTTTCATTATTTTTTTGCATTTTATTTGCTGGTTTTCTTTGAGGATAGACATGATTTTATTTACTATTGATAATGTTGGATTTACTTTTTCATTCTCTATCTTTGCTATATGTGCCTGGGAAATGCCTATAGTCTCTGCCAACTTCTGCTGGCTAATCCCCCTTTCTTCCCTTAATTCCTTAATCAGCTTGCCAGTTATAACCATGAGTTATATTTAATCATAATAATTATAAATAATAATATATATCCTCTACGTTAACTTATAAAAGTAAATTAAAAAAATATTTCCATTAATGAATTAATGGGAAGTACATAAAATGGGTCATCTTTATATTAATATTTTCCCATAATTATGTAATGGATATTGAAGGTATAATTCACATATGGAATCTACCAAAAACGAAGGTGTATATTGATTTGAATAAAGATTTCAAAGAACAAATCTTAAATAATTTGTATTCCATAGAACCAAAGAAAAGGGTTTTAGAAAGGAAATTAAATGAAGGAGAACATAGTATTGACAATTTCAGAAATGGAACGAAAAATCTAGCTTTCTTATTAAAAATACAAAAATTTTTAGAAAAAAATGGGAAAAGCGTTTCCTTAAGAAAAATAGAAAGAAATATAATCTTAATGAGAACGTGTCAAACTCAAAATATAGATAAATCAACTATTTACAATCCAAAACTTCCTATCAATTTTAGGACCAAAGATGCATCAAAATTATTAATGGGATTATATTGTGATGGTTGGATAGCAAAAGAATTGAGAATTGGGTACTCAAATAATGATTTAGAATTAAAGAAGGATGTATATAATTCTACTTCCAAAATTTTTGGTCCAATAACAACTACTATTAGTAAGAAAGAATTCAAATTACCAAAAATTTGTGGTTATTTCATAAGAGAGATAATAGATTTCTCACCTGGAAATAAAACTGATTCTAATCCAAAATTTCCAGAATTTTTAGTTAATTCCAATAATAAAGAGGTTTTAAATTACGCTTTAAGGCAAGCTTTTGATGATGAGGGGTCGATAATTTACAGTAAAGAAAAACATGATAGAAGAGTAGTCATAAAATTATCTGTTGATGTAACAAATATAGAGAAGAAAGAGAGAGTGGAAATTTTAAAAAATAATTCCATGGAATACGCCCCAAATCTTATTAAAGATATTCGGAAAATGTTACTCAACTTGGGTATAGAAAGTAGAATAAAAGTGATAAATGGAGAATACATAACTAAAAAAAGTAAAATAAGACATAAATGGATATTGAAAATTTCTGGGAGAAAAAACTTGGAAAATTTTTATAAAGAAGTTGGTTTTTCAATAAAAAGAAAGGAAGGTAAACTGAAAAAAGCTATTGAAGATTATGAAAGAGAACAATATAGACAAAAAGAAAATATGAAAATTACACTCAATGCCGCGAAAAGGCTTGAAAATGAGGGAAAAGATATTACAGCTAAATCCATTTCAAAAAAGATAAATAGGACTGAAGGGCATTCTAAAGAATTACTAAATAATCTTGTTTTTTTGAAGTTTTTAAAAATTAAGAAAGGTTGTATTCTGATTAATGGAAGATTACAATCGACTATATATGAGGTGAATAAATGAAACTATCAATTGAAAAAACACAAAAAATACTATCTGTCCCAAGACAAAGGTCAGAATTGGTCGAGAGGAAAGTTTGACAATAAAAATGTTATCAGACCCTCAAAGGTATCGGCCATCCAGACTCATTAACAGATGGGTTGTGTGAAGCAACATCCAGGCTTCTATCTAAATATTATATCAAAAACAAAGGATTCATATGTCATCATAATGTTGACAAAGGGTTACTTGTTGGGGGAGTTACTCACCCTGTGTATGGTGGGGGAAAAGTTATTGAACCACCTGATGTGACTGTAGCTGGTACTGCAACTATTGTTGGGGATATTGGCGAAATCAAAAAAATGATTTATGAAGAAGTTGACACATATCTGAGCAAACAGTTAAGATTTATAGACAAACTAAACCCAGAAATATTTATAAAGATACATTCTGGATCACAAGATCTTGTTGGTTTATATGAGAGGTTTGGTAAAGGGGACATGCCACTTGCAAATGACACTTCTATAGGTGTTGGATTTGCTCCATTTTCTAAATTGGAAAAAATGGTATTAGATATAGAACACTTCCTGAACGACCCTCAAACCAAGAAAAAATATCCGTTTATTGGTGAAGACATTAAAGTTATGGGTTACAGGAAAGATGATGAAATAACAATTACTTCCTGCATTGCATGGGTAAGCGAATTCGTCAGTAGTCAGCAAGAATATTATAATCAAAAGGCTAAAGTCAATGAGCTTCTAACAAGCAAGTTTACTGATAATAACACAAAAATATTTCTTAACACTATGGATGAAGGAGATAGTATCTTCTTGACAGTTAGTGGAACTTCATGGGAAAATGGTGATGATGGGCAAGTCGGTAGAGGAAACAGAATTAATGGGTTAATCACACCATACAGGCCTATGTCTTTGGAAGCTGCTGCAGGAAAGAATCCGGTCTCACACGTTGGGAAAATTTATAATTTCAAAGGGCAGGAAATAGCCGAAAAAATAAATAAATTATTCCATCCAGAACAAGTGCATGTACAACTAGTCTCACAAATAGGCAAGCCAGTAAACCAGCCATTTGTTGGAGTGAACTATATATCTGATGACAAAATTCCAGAAAATGAAATAAAGCAGATAATAGAGGGCAGCCTGTCAATTCAAGGTTTAGAGGAATTCAGAAATAAGATGCTGAACAATAAATTGGATGTGTTTTAATCATCCAAATCTGTCCTGCATCTGCCTAAAAAGTGAGATATAAGGTTCATGCCCAGCTCTTCTTAGAGCATCAGGAATCTCCTTTCCAATGTACATA
>CAYZVE010000109.1:0-4077 GCA_964481805.1 uncultured archaeon
TATCATAACTGGTCTTGGACTAATATTAATAATCTTGACATTTTCTTCAAAATATGGGCGAGGAGGAAGACACATGTTTTTATCAAAATCCTTATTGTCAAAACCCCACTTTCTTTTTAGACATGCATAAGGTCTTAAAATAAGAACATACACCCACTTCCCAGTAGAAGAATCTTTTGTAAGAGATGATTCAAATAATTGAGCCATTGTTCCATCTCCAAATACAACTAATGGTCTTTCAGGTTCGTTTACCATGTGAATTATCTAGGCGAATAACCTTCTGTTCCCTCTGGTTTTTGCTTTATTTTTCTTCTCTGATAAATTAAATATCCGCCAACACCCAAAATAATACCACCAACTCCAAACAGCCATTTTTGGCTTTGAGTACTTGTCAAATTCTGTTGGCAGGTTTTAGTCTCGTTTTCCAATTTAAATTTATCATTCTCGCAATTATACCAATCATCGATTTTTCTTTCAAGTTCGCTCTGGAGTGATGTCGTATTTATTGTGCAGTTCCAGTACATTCCCTCGTAGTCTTTGTTTTTGTCGCACTTTAATGCATCCCGAGACCATTCTTCATTTGCGATAACACACTGCCCATATCTTTCCAAAACCCTGAAAGAGCTGTTGCAAATTCCCTGCAATGAATTTATGCTCTGGAGCATCTCATATAAATTAGACTCATTTGTCGCCCATGTTATTGTTTCAGACCAGTTCATATTTCCGAAGTCCCTGGAATAATTCAAATTAAATCCGCTTATATAAAATCTCTGAGTTGAATTATCTGCTCTTACATCAAGATGGTAATTGCTCAAAACTTCTGTAGCTGAAACTAGAGGTATCATACAGCAAAGCAAAACCAAAATCAAAATAACTTTTTTCACTTTCTTCCTCCTTTCATTTTTTTATTATATTTTTTGACAATCATCATACTATGCCACTTTAATCCCCTGGCGGCTGAGGATAGCTTAAAGGCGGGAGTATCCTTCCGATAACTGGTTCGGTGTCTGTAACTTTCTCCCCAGTGATTAAATTATACTTTACAAACTTTTCCTTCGTAAAAGCCATAGCCTCTAATTTTTTTAGATTCAAGATAGTTTGTACATATCTTTTTTCAAAAGTAAAATCTTTCTGGATTAATTTTACCTCCTTGTCGGATGTATGCTGCAAAACTATCATGTACTTTGTGTTGCTTATTAATTCATCGTCTAGCTCGGAATAATTAAGGTTGGTGTATATCATTCCGACCCTGTTTGGACCGCCTATTTTTGCGATGTTGACAAAAGAATCTCCAGCTATGCTTCTCTGGGCGTTTTTCTTCCTGCTTTTCTTAAATATCCTTTCCATCTCGTCTATAAATAATAACAGCCCTTTTTCCTTCAGTTCCTTGTCATTCTTTATTGAATTGAAAATTTTGTTCACAATAAAAGAAATATAATTCTCCCATTTTCTTTTCTGAAGCAAATCCTCAGTCATAAATATTGGGAAAAGTCCAGCTCTCACCAAACCCACAAAAATATAATCCCAATATTCTTTTCCGTCTTTTTTCACATTTAGGTAAGTTGTCACCCTTCCAAATCTTTCCTTCAAATCCAAATCAATATCTAGCGATCCATCAGAGGCAATATCCTTAAAACTTTCAATTATTTTTGTCTTCAGATTTTCAAAACCCTCCCTGACTTTTTTATCCATGCTGTTTCCAGCAAGATGCTCATTTATCACATTTTCTATGTTTTCCATAGAAATCGTACCCTCATTCTTGTTTATCTCCTCGAATTTGGGATATAGGTTTCTTAAATACATCGCAGAATTTTTCAATTCAAAATAAGATTCTGGATATTTTATAAGTTCCAATACTGGAAGGGATGTTTTTATTGAATCAGGGGGCAGATTTTCTTCTTTCAAGGAATTTGTATTTGGATATATATGTATTTTAGGAAGTCCGATTGGTTTCTCTTTTGTGATTTTTAATAATTCTAAAAGAAAAGAATCATTTGGAAGATGATAATTTTTTGTTTCATTCTGATAATCACTTATAAAAATGCATCCAGTATTTGTATACCAATAAACCCTGTCTTTGAAACTGTGTAGTGTAATTGTTTTTCCAACCCTCCTCGACGCAGTAATTCCAATTATAGGCATGTCTTTTCCAATTGGAATACAGACCAAAAATCCATCGTTTGAAATCAAGAAAGGTATTTCGTTGCTCTGAATATTAACTCTTTTATATCGCTGGTCGCTTATCAAATAAGTTCGTCCATCCCTTCTCGCCAACATTTCCCTCAATCTCTTGTTCACAATTTTATCAATGCAATTCCCTGGGGACTTACATTCCTCCCCATGAATTTGAAGATTTTATTTGCACTATCATATTTAACATAATGTTTGTTTGGAAATCTGTCCATTTTTCTCTCGCTACCAGCCTTGGATTTATGCATGAGAATATAATTAACCTGCTGTCCAGCAAACCATCCGCCCCGCCTGACAACTATAACATATCCCAATTTTAAAACTTCCTCATAAGTCAAGTCATGCCATTGCGGTTCTAAATTTCCAGTAGGAGTTCCGAATGTATCCACTATTATGTAGGGACGGGAAGGTATTATGTCCCTGTTTTCAGAATCTTTTGATAATCCTGGCAGTTCCTCATTGTATTCATTTAGGATACTGATGCCTCTTTGTTGCAGAACATAACCAGCGAATGTCATTTTATGATAATAAAAGTCCTGTATATCTTAATTTTTTTTGATTTATAAACCTTTCCCATAAATTTTGTCATTTTTCAGTTATAAATTTTTTCCCTAAAAATTGTAACTATTGTAAAGTAATAAAAAATTATAGAAAAGTTTATAAATAGAACTATGTTCTATACTAACATTAGAATGCCCTTGATGAAAGCCCTTAGGGGTTAAAAATTCATCATTACATCACCCCACAAATCAAAACATCACTTCTTTAACCTAATTTAAGGGGCTGGATAAAATTTAAAATACGCATTCTGTAAGACAAAAATATGGCAAAACCAATGAATTGGGTACTATTGATTGGTATAGCTATTGTAGTTGTCCTAGTTTTGAATAGTGGTGGTTTTGGTAATTTATTTGGTAAGACAGAAACTGGAACAGGCACGGGTACTGAAACAGGCACGACAGAAGGCACCACAACCGTAACTGGATGTTTAATTGAAGATACAACATTGAAAATAAGAGCCAAAGATTTATTGGCTGGAAGTGTTATAACAACAAATGTGGAAATTTTTGATAGTTCTGATAATTTAGTTGTTTCAGAAACTTTAATAAATTCTACAGTAAGTGAAATTTCAACTTCCGTACCAACAAATTTTAACGGTTATGCGATGATTGGTAACGATGACTTGCAATCAACAACAGACAGGGGAACAGAGTATTACTATGCTAAAGTTCCTTTCACAATTGGTTGTGTTGGTGTAAAAACCTTGGATATAAAAATCCCAGCAGAAGGAACAACAACTTTTACTGGATACGATGATGGAGCTTCTGAATCAACATGGAATGTAACAGTTGGTTCTGGGGAAACTTTGGTATCACCTGAATTGAAAATCCAGGCTAGTGCATTGGCTTATGTTGGAAATCCTGCCTTGGATAATCCAGTAGCAATCTGTGTTAATGCAACAACTTTAGGTGATTGGGATGAAATAAGACCAAGCAACTATAAAGAAAAAGTAGTTGTTCCAGAATTCTTAAGCGGAAAGAATATAGTGGGAAGTTGTTATGTATTGCCAACAGCATCACTTAAAGACTATGGAACATATAGAGACTATATTATCTTGGATGCATCCTCTGGACACAATCCAGGTGCGTCTGGAGATGAAAATGTCTTCTTCCATTTAGTCGACAAAACCTACGGAAAGAATGATGACCTTGTCTGGATACCAGGCTTCGGTGATGATTCTGTCCTTGGAACCGATGCTGATTTAGGAATCAACTCAGTAACTTATACAAAATTGATGTATGTACACTAAGGAAACTTAAATTTTTTTCATTTTTTTTTCTTTTTTTGAAAAGATAAAAAAAACAAAAAAAAAAACAAACTAAAGAT
>CAYZVE010000110.1:0-4060 GCA_964481805.1 uncultured archaeon
ATTGGCAAAGCAATTGTAGGCAATGGTGGACTCCACAAGCAGATAAAAATACCACCTGGTTGTCTACTAAGCCAGTTAGTGCCAATGAAGAAAATGAAGAAAATACCACAGATAATCCTAAATGGAATCAAATTCATACATTGTATAGTCAAATACAAGACACTAAAGATCTTACCGAAACAGATCGACTAACAGAAAAGATCAAACAGCTGACAAGTGATAGGGCCATTATCATTGCTGACATTCTGTTGAACTGCTCTTCAGATTTTTCTGAACTATTAATATTAACTACCGATCAAGGCATCAATAAAGTGGATGCTCTGTTTGATAAACTTTACCCTCAGGCAGTTGAAAATATTACCTGTGGAGTTTGGTTCTCAACAGATTTTTCAGATGCATTAATTGTTGCTGAAGAATTGTTGGCAGCAACTACCCATAAAGAAAGAATAACTATAATAGAAAGCTACATTGATGTAATGGCGGAAAATACAAATGGGAGTTGATTTTCTTAGACATTCTGGATGGGTAAATCCAAGCGTTCTCAATAAAACTGTTTGTTTAATCGGTATTGGTGCTGTTGGCTCAAACATCGCGTTGCTATCTGCGAAAATGGGATTCACCAAGTTTAAAATTTGGGATCCCGATATTGTTGAAAATCACAATCTACCAAATCAGGCGTATGAACCTGAACATGTAGGAAAACTAAAAACTGTTGCAATAACAGAAGTTCTTAAAAGATTTAATCCTGAAATTGAAGTTACAATCTATTCAGATTACTTCACTACAGAAAAATATAAAAAAGAACTTGAAGGAATATTAGTTATTGCTGTAGATACGATGTCAGCTCGTAAGGATCTGGCATCGGCCATGTCGCTTAATTGGCGACTTTATAGGATCTTTGAAACAAGGCTTGGCTTCAATCATGGCGAAGTCAATATTATAAACCCATTAGATTCTTCATCAATTGAGAGATGGGCAGCAGCTCTTAAATCTGACGAAGAAATCGAACCAGGTCCATGCAATCTGCGAATGTGCGGAACATTGGTTTATGTGACAACTGGCTACACTGTTCAAATGATGTGTGGTCTTTGTGCTGCAATGTTTAATGAAGTTGATTGGAAGCCGGCTTCCAAGCAATTATTCTTGTTAGAGGAAAATCTCTTTCAGGTATACTCAAAGTAGAATAAAAGGAGCATATATATGCGTAATTTCACTCTTGTAATGGTCCCTGGTGGTGGTGTGTCTGGTGAGCAGGTTGCACTTGGCACTACTCTGGCTCAGTTCGTAGCAGATCGTGGTCTTTCGGATCGCGAGATGACTTTGAATGATGTCAGTGTGCCTCGTGAGCAATGGTCCAGCACCCTTCTTGATCAGGCCGTTGAGCTATTTGCTGTCAAGTCCGTAAAGGGCGCGTAAGCGAATACAGAAGACAAGGAGCCCTTGAGGGCTCCTTGTCTTTTAAATAAAATAATTTGATGAATGAAAATACAGGTAACTGGGCTGCCTGGTTCTGGTAAAACCACAGCCTTAAAAACAATACCAATAGATAGAATAGATTTAGCAAAGTATTCGGGGAAAAACAGAGAAGAACACTTCTTCAGAGATGCTCAGTGTCACCCTGGTCCCGTTATCATCGAATCTGTTTGTGGCTGTCCATTAAAAAATACAAAAGTTATTCGCTTTGTTGTTTCTCGGGCAGTTGCCCAAAAAAATTTCTATAAGCGAGAACACACAAAACTTTCAGATACCCTAATTGATCTTTATGAACCAGAAATGTTACCATGTCATTATAAGGTCTATGATCAAAGAGCTTTAAAAGATTTAGTTATAAAACTAATAGATAATAAACAGGAATGCAGATGACCACCAGAACAGAAAAGCTGAATAGAATTCAGCTAATATTAGAAGAATCTTCTATGGAAGAGACTCTTGAAATTTTAGGTAACTTATTTATCCAACTCGGAGCTTCCGGGTTGGAAACAGATAAACAATTAACTCCACAAAATATAGCAGAGCTAACTTTAAAAGATATTGAGAAGAATGGAGAAAATTTTTATAACTCAATATTACGACAAGGACTCATCATCTTAAGTTGGCTTGATAAGGATATACAGAATGGATAATGAACTCGAAAAACTGCCTGGGCAGTTTGCGATTTATAAGAAGAACGGTGCCGCACAGTTTAATCTAATTCTTCCACGATATAAAAAAATTGAACGTGGAAACGGTAGCAGGGCAGAACGGATTGAACGAGAAGGATCTGTGCTGCTTGAAGTAGCGCCAGGGACTGGCGCAAAAAAATATGATTGGGCCAATAAGATTTCATTTTCAATTGGAGTCTCTGATTTGGCAATCTGGATGAAAGATGATATGAACGTGTCTCTCTTTCATGACACTCCAAATTCTCCAGAAATGAAAAAACTTACCATCGTTCCTGGTCGAGACTCTGGCTTCATGTTGACATTGATGGAAACCACTTCAAGACGTACCGTTACAGTGCCTATCCACGAAGGTGAATATCAGCTGCTTCTTCGCTTGCTTATGGCAGCTGCTCCTACTTTTATTGGCTGGTTATAGCAATGCGTTTCCTTGTAGAAGCACAAGGGAAAAAATTAAATCTTACAGCAGATCAATTGATTGAACATTTGTCTGGTAGGATTTTTTCAAAAGAGAAAGATGATATTCCAGTCTTGGCATTAGGAATCATTGATAAAATGAGAAGTCAAATGGAAAGAATTGCAATGAGGGATCTTGTGGCCCTCTCTATGCAATATGGTTATTACTATCGAGTCTTTCTGGAGAAAAATAAAGTAGAGGTACTGATAGATGAAAGCGTTCCTTCTGAGACTACTGGCAAGCCCAGCAACTAAATTCACACTAATGCGAATAGCAGATGTCACTATTAATATAATGGCTCATGCTATTTTGATAGTTATCAATGAACATCAACGGCGAATTCATAGAAAGATGATTGAAGGCCGGAGATTAAAACAAATAGAGCAAAAGGAAAAAGAAAATGTTTAATTTTAGTGTAGATGTATTCATACCAACTCAGCCTATAGGCAAACTGATTGCCTTCGCAAAGATAATTGTCGAAGATGCAATGGTGATTGATGGCTTCAGAGTTTTTAATGGAACAAAGGGACTATTTGTCACTGGCCCAAGCCGCGAAGGCAAAGATAAAGAAGGGAATAAGACCTATTTTGATCAAGTAATATTCCTTACCGGAAAAGATTCCCCTGGAAAGGATAAAGCCATCCAGATGAAACAGGAGATTGAAGAAGCTATTCTAGCTGAATATAATAAAAAGGCTAATAACCATAGCCAAAATGAGAACAGTGGAAAATCTCAGCAGACAGCACCACCCAATAAGCAAGAACGTAAGCGTCTCTGGAGCTAATTTAAAAAGATAAAATAAGCATAGGAGCCTGAAGGCTCCTATGCTTTTAGGAGCTAAAATGAAAGAAGAAGAGATTGAAAAATTAGTAGAAGGAGAAACCGAAACTGTTATTCCAGCAACCTCCACCGAAGAGTTGTTAAATCGAATTAGTCATGGAGCCAATTTATATTCAGATTTATCTGCTGATTTTATCCAAGAGAAATTAATTTTCTATGGTAAGAGCTTATTCGACTGGGCTACTGAAATGACTGTAGAAATTCCAAATGACTTAGACGAGTCAAGCTATAGAACTAAACTTACCGAAATTGCAAATAAACTTCAAAAGGCTAACAACTATTGCTCTGCCGCAATATCTATGGAAGAAACTATTAGCGGAGGATCTCGTTTAACTAAAGATGACATCATCAGAGCTATAGTAGAAGACTACAAAAAGCGTGGAGCTAAACGTCCAGCTGGAAGTATTATTGAAAGTCTTGCTAATTCTTATTTGTCTGAGACTGTATCTACCCATATTGCTGCACATATTGTTAAAGACTTCTGGAGGAAGAGAATTGAATCTATTATCACTGTAAAAGACATTCTTGAACAGATTGGTATGAGTCTTCATGTTGAAGCAAAACATTTGACAAGGTAATCAAAATGTATAACTTCCCAGAATTA
>CAYZVE010000111.1:0-3904 GCA_964481805.1 uncultured archaeon
TCATCCATATCAACATACTCCTAGAATTAATATAAAGTAGCGTCATAAAGCGTCATGACTTTGTAATACACATTTTCCTACTTCTTTTCCTTGTTTCATATGACGTTATATGTGACGGCACTATGACACCAGTGACACTACCACTATCGATGACACTACTGACCTTTCCTATGACGGTTCGTTCTTTTCACTTGTGTCATCTGATCCATTCTTTTCATTTTGGTTCTCTTCATCATGTGACGCTATGACGCTATTTTTCTTTTTGAGTATTATTTTTCTTTCTGACCCGCTCCGATCTTTTTCATATTCTATCCCAAAATCAAGCAGATTAGTTTTTATTTCATTCAACCTTCTAGTAAGGATATGAGGGGCTTTAGGCCATTTCTTTGAATTAGTTTTAACTTTCATATCTTCAGCTATTTTTTCTAATTTTTGAAGCAATTCAGTTGGGGTTTCTTCTATGATATCATTTTCTTCCATTAGTTTAAGGATCACTGGTCCTAAAATATGGGCTTCCAATGCTTCTATGTTTTGAGTTCCAATGTTATCGTAATACAGTTGTAAGAATCTGTATTTTGGATATCCCATAGATTGGGATATTGCTTCACCCCATTCTGCAAAGTCAGCCATTCTGGGGAATTCCTTCAATCCAATGTTTTTTCTAATTCCAATTGCTTTGGAGATTATGTTGAATATAGACCCCAATATCTTGGGTCTATCTTTTTCAAATTCTTTAAGTAAGTCTTCTTCTTTCCTTCGTTTTTCTTTTGGTATTCTGTTAAGTGTTATGATTAAACACCTATCCAATAAATCGGGGTATTGTGCCGGGATATTTATTCCATTGAGACCAATGCATCTCATGAAGTTAAAAATTACATCATCCTCATCTGTGTATAATTTTCTTTTACTGAAACCTTCCCCTGTGATAGCTCTGCACAATAAGTCACTTACCTGTTTTTTCAAAGAAGAAATATTGTCAAAAAGAGCAAACCAATGATGGGATAAATTTTGAACCAATTCTGTATCTTTTGTTGGAAAAGATAAAGTTAATAAGACACTTGGATCTACCAGCATCTTCATTATTTTGAATACTGTTGTTTTAGCACTTCCTTGCGGTCCTGATAGAATGATAATCACATGAGGGAAATCAGGAATAAGGTAGGAAATTAACGTAACTTTAAACAGTAAAAAATCATCATCACTCATATTCACATATTTTCTAAGAAGGTCAATATCATCTATTGTCGCTGAATGATCAGGAATGCTTTGGGGCAATTGATGATTATATCTTCTAAATAGTATGGGTGCATCGCCGACTATTTCCCAGCTTGATTCATTCACTCTAATAACTTTCCAATCATCAGTTGTTAAATCATACCATAAATGCCCATCATATCGTGCAACTCTGTTATAAAGTGAAAAGTTTTTTCCTTCAAACAAAGCTTTACCTTTTAGTAAATTGGAAGCATTATTTATCACTTCGGCTGTTAGAGCTTTACTAGTTTGGTCATAGTATAACTTTGATAGCCATTGCCTGAAGACTGAGCTGTTTACTGGATGTAGTTCTTTATGCCCTTTGAGTTTAAACAATACAAAAGGTTCTTTATTTTGGTCATGAAAGAATTCAGCATTGTCTAATGCCAGTCTAATAACCTCATCTGCAATTGTTTCATTTCTTTCTTTGTTAGCAGAATCCTTAGGAACTGTTTCCTTTTTGAGTAATTTCTTATAGACTCTTTTTCCTTTGTCAGTTAGAAATATTTTATTATCTTTTTCATTGAACTCAATCAAACCATTCTTTATTAGAAAGTTCATGTCTTGCCCAACGATTTCCTGATTAGCATTTTCTTGCCCATAATCAAAAGCTAAAATTCTGACTATTTCATCCCTATCATTTTTGATAACAGGATTATTGTAAAATAGCATGAGCAAACTTTTTCTGTAGTTGACAGAAAGATATTTCATAACCTGCAAGTCATTCATCACTTTAACCTCACCTCTAGTTCCTTCTTGAATACCTTAGGATCATCGATTGTGTAATAATGGAACTTAGAAAGGATGGTCTTTTTCTGGACAATTCCGGATCTCTTCATAGATTCCAAGAATTCCCAGGCCTTAGTTCTATTCCAACCTAGAAGTAGCTTTAGGTCTCTCGGGCAAACTGAGCCTACGTTGTTAGTTAATATACGTATTTCTATATTTCCTTTGTTCATACAAACCACTCCCGACTCCGCTAGGTCGGGGACTTTATTTTTTCTTTGTTGCACCATCAACCATTTTTTGAGCTTCGGCTTCAATGTAACTGGATAATTCCAATAAACCGCTAAACTTTGGGTGTTTCATTTTTATCACCAATTAACATTCTTCCTTCCGTGCTAACACTGAGACATGAAACTAATCTATTCTCGATAAATCTAGACCTTGGTATCAATCCACGTTCTGACTCTATTCTTTGTAGCAGTGTTTCTTCAATCGAAATTGTTATGGGAAGTCTCATGTTCTTCATAAAACTAATAGCGGGATTTCGCCAATTTTTTCCATTAACAAAACAACCGTAAATATCTCCAAATAGGCTAAAAATAAATAAGATGGTTTATAACACTTGATCAAAGTTTTCCTTCTAGTAATTTTGGAAATTTCTTTTCTATAGATCCTATTTTCTTTCTGATACTACCTTCCTGTTCTTCCAATTCTTTAATTCTCTTTAATAATGTTCTTTCACTTACTCCGATAAATTTAGCCCATTTCTCCAGTTTTTTAGGGAACATAACGTCAAATCGGAAAAATTCGTTGAATTCTTTTAAAAACTTTTTACAGGATTCGATATAACAGCAAGCAAAAAATAAGCCTTCCCTCTTCTTCCTGTCTTTTTTGCTCATTATAAAATTATGAAAATGAGAATCCCCACTAATGAATATAGTTCTAGTATAACTTCTCTTAAATAATTCCACATCTTTTTTCAGTTCTTTCTGGTAATCCCTGCAAAGTTCTATACCAGGTAACCTCTTCATTTTTTTCTTGGTTTGTGGGTATAGAAACGAGACAAATTCGAAAAGATCAGAGAATTTTTCCAGAAATTCATCTAACGATTGATATCTATAGATACGAGACATTGAAGGATCCATCTTGACATTGATGTATGAGAAGAGTTCATAATTGTTTTTTGAATTGAAATCGAAAACAAATTTACTCAGAAAATATTCCAAGTCCTTCTCTATTTTATCCATTTTGTTTTGATAATGATTTTCAAATCTTAAGATCAAGTTGAATAAAAAATTCCTACTTCTTGTCCATTTATCCATTGAATCAGAATTATTGAGAAATGATTTCTGTTCTCTTTTGGATGCCTTATCAAATTCCAGCCATAGATAGATATAGAACAAAGAAATTGTGACGTCTTCTAAATTCCTTCCACTCCCAACGATCCATTTTTTCTTGGATATATAATCGAAGAATTCATTGAACCTTATTGAATGTTTAGGGATTCTTAATTTTTCGCAGATACTTTCGAAATTTTTTCTTACATGATACTGTGTCCTTTCTTTATGTGTCCTTAATAGTAATGAATAAGCAGCTCCATGTTTTCCCATTTTTCCCGCTGAACTTGCTAATGATTCTGGGAGCAAGCCAGCTTCTTGATCTTTGAGGAAATTTCGTCGATTCTGTATATCTGGGAAATCCTTTTCTGTGATCAAACCACATTTAGTGCAAACAAATTCCCCATGACCTTCATCTCTAGTAATTCTGCCCCCACATTCCTTACATATGTCTAGACCATCCATACGTATCTAAACAATATGAAACTTATTAGATTTAATAAAATCACTAAATTAATATCACTTGATAAGCATAATGATAAGGGTAACAAACCATTCCAATAATTAAAAAATACTTCCCAGCTCCG
>CAYZVE010000112.1:0-3835 GCA_964481805.1 uncultured archaeon
TTGGGAAGCTCGTATCTTAACCAGGCTGGACCATGACCGCCTATAAAATAAATAATAAAATAAAAATAAAAAAGAAAGGAAAGAACTTCAATTAATCTTTGCCCATACTAAAAATTGTTTTCAGGGCGACAACTAATACTGCTGGTGCAACAAACATTAATATGTTTCCTAGTATTGAATCCAAATATTGTCCTACTAATGGTAAATTTTCTACTTGAGCTAGTCCTGTCAACATCAATGCAATTGCTGCAACAAGAAAATTAACTGTCTCTTTTTTATCAATGTTCAAAAGTCCCACTATTAATCCTAAAACAACTAAAGCTAGTCCTACTGTTCCTGTTGCTGATGCAAATAAACTCGACATTAGTCCTGCTACTACTGCTAAGAGCACTCCTAAAACAAATGCCCATTCTCCTAAACCTTTTTTCTTTGTCATATAATCAATAGATTATTAAGGAAAATGTAGGTTAAAAGATTGTGTTAGTATTTGTAAATGGTGAAATAGTTCTGAAGGATATTAATATCCAACTTCAGGTATTCTTTCACATTGTGGGTTCTATTTGGATAAGAATTAAGTATTTAATAATTAAAGAGGAGTTTTATGTTTATGACAGATACAATTTTATTACAACGGGTTGGATATCTCTCATCATCAAAAGGATTACCTACAGTAGGTGTTTATGTAAGAGGAAAATATATGACTGCTGATGAAGCAATAAAACTTTATAAACATAAAAACGGAAGAGATTTATCACCCGATTCTATTAAAGATATGGGAATACTTTCCAAAATTGAAGTTATTCCTAAAAATTGAACCCTTTATTTTTTTGTTTCATTTCTAGAACCTCATCTTTAAGAGTTTGATAGAACAAGTCACGCCGGGAGAGAGATTTGAACTCTCAAGTCCAAAGGACACTGGTTTTCTCTGAACATCGACGTATCATCATTAATCAGATACCTCAGGTAGTCATCATTGACTGTATTCGAGACCAGCGCATTAACCTGGTTCTGCCATCCCGGCAACTAGTAGATATTTTGAATCTAAGAATAAAAATACTACTTAGAATAATGCCAAAAGTTTATATCATCTTGAACCCAAATTAAGGTAGTGATAGAGTGGTTTTAGAAAGGATATTATCAGGAAAGTACAATAGAAAGCAACCTATGATGATATTTTTACTCAGCCTTCTTATTTCACTCATTTCTTTGTTTATTTCTTATACAGTCTTTAAACAGAATACTGGTTTATTTACAGTTGTTATTATTTCTTTGATTATGGTTCCTTTTATGAATAGCATGATTGGGTATGAAGAAGCAGAAACAGAAGAGACTGGCCAAAGAGAAACTTTTTTCAAAAGGCATGGAGATATAATCCTTGCTTATACAGCTGTTTTTTTGGGTATGGTCCTTGCAATGTCAGTTGTTTTTGTTATTTTACCCGATGATATAGTTGAACAGGTTTTTGATGAACAAATCAGTGAAGTCAAATTAATCCAAGGTAATTTCACTTTTGGCAACCAGATGCTTGATATAATAGTAAACAATACCAGTGTGCTTATGCTTTCATTTCTATTTTCATTTCTTATTGGAACTGGTGCTGTACTTATAATCTCGTGGAATGCATCTGTCCTTTCTGCAGCTATAGGATTGATTGCAAAGTCATTTGGTGGAATTAGAGGAATACCAATCGCAGTATTAACATTTATCCCTCATGGGAGTTTTGAAATACTTGCATATTTTATTGGAGCAATAGCAGGGGGTTTAATATCTGCTGCTGTGATGAGAAAAAAATCAAATAATTTTTGGTATATCATCAAAGATTCGGGTTTTATGTTGATTCTTTCATTTGTTTTTCTGATTATTGGGAGTATAATTGAGACTTTTATTATAATGGTTTAATCATAAGATTAATATGATTTTACCTCTCTTCCTTGTGGGAATAGAATTTGTTCTCTTGATTATTGTGGGTATAATTGTTAATATCTTACTTCGTGTCTTAAAAATCCTGTTTCAGGCAATTTGCCTATCAATGGTTCTCCATATTCTCTGAATGCAGGTGCTATACTTTTTCCATCAGAGCCTATATATTCATCTGGCAAATATTTTGTTAGTCCAGCAACTTCCTCTAATTTTCGCAATTCAGTGTATACACTATAATCATTGCCTGGAGCTCTAAGTAAAACAACACTTCCACTATCGTATTTACCACTTAATGCATATTCAACAGCTTTTCTTCCAACTAATCTAGCTTCTTCTACATCAATCCTTGATACATCATTGAGGAAACTTCTTTGAGGATACCCCAATGCTTGAACTCTTACTCTATCTTGGTATTTTGCTACCAATGCAAACTGAAGCAAAAGTTCAAAAAGTGGATAAGAACTTAATTCTGGATGGCCGAAACTATCTTTTTTCTTTAGAACATCTTCACTCATTCTACCAAAATCTATTCCAAACCCATATTCTTCTTTTAGATAATTTGTCAACGCAGCTTCAAAAGGTATTGTAGAATTTTCATAAGGAGCTCTTAACCCTTCTGACATAGCAACAAGACAAAATCCGAGTTTTCTGTACACTTCACCAATATCTTTTAAAACCTGTTCAACAGTTTGTGGCCTTTCGGGTAAATAAACTAGATGAGGCCCATCTCTTTCTGATGTTCTTCCCAATGAAGAGGCTGCCGGCAAAAATCCACTGTCCCTGCCCATAATTTTTCCTACAAAAATTCCTGGCAGAGACATATTATCAAAATTAAGGCCCCCGAAAACTCCTGCAACATATCTTGCTGCACTTGGGTATCCTATTGAATGATCATTTACTACTAAATCGCCATCAATAGTTTTTGGAACATGAACTTCTACTTCATCATATCCTATATGCCGGGCCATATCCTTTAATTTTTTTAATGCTAAAGCAGTATCTTGTCCCCCATTATAAAGAAAAGTTCTGATATCACGTTTTTTAAGCACTTCAAGAATTTGTTCTAGCATGATTTCCGAAGGTTTTGTTCTAGTTGAACCAGGAGCAGCACCAGGAGTATTTGCAACCAGTTCTAAATTACGAGGATCTTCCCTTTTTAAATCATAAAATCTCTCTTGGACGATTCCATCAACTCCATGAACTGGAGCAAAAACATCACCTACATTATCATTTTTCATAGCTTCAAGTGCAGCAGCGACTAAACTTTGATTAATTACATGAGTTGGGCCCCCACCACAGGCAATAAGGCAATTACCTTTAGTCATGAACTATCAGTTAATATAGAAGTAAAATTAATTATTTAACCCTGTTTCAATCAAACTTTTAAATCTAACTCCAAAGAGTGTAATGACACTTACCACAATAACTTCTAGTTTTGCCATTTTTTTCTTTGTGATCTGCCATATAGACTCCGTCACCACATCTGTGGCAAGTTTTTTTAGTTTTAATGATATTTCCACCTTCTATTTTTAGGATTTCATATCTTTTTGTCAGTTTATGTTTCATTTACTCACTTTCTTCTGTTTTTTCATTTTCAGATACTGTTGACTCTTTTTTTTCTTCTTTTGGTTTTTCAACTATTTTTTCTTTCCAAATAAATAATTTAACTTTAGTTTTTGCTAAACCTTTCTCTGAAAACATATAGATTATTTCTATTTTTTGGGGGTCTCCTTTAAATTTTTCTTCAACCATTTTTAGTATATCTTCTTTTTTAGGAGTAGCTTCGCCTTTATGCTCAATCATTAACAATAAATCCTTTCTTTTTAGGATTGGATTTTCTTTTTCTTCAAGTGTTTTTATATTAATCATGTTTTCAGAATAGGTATTTATGATATTTAAAGGTTTTCGTTTTTAC
>CAYZVE010000113.1:0-3796 GCA_964481805.1 uncultured archaeon
TTATAACTATCTATAATGTGCAATTTTTTGCATCCATAATTTCTTGACAATAAGCTTCGCATCCGCATTGCAACGTTATATTTGATAATGGGCTATATGTTACATTAATCTTTGGGTCGCAGATTGAATCGCATTTTTGCTCTGCACAGTTTGCTATTGCAGAAGATGTTGAATTTGAAGTCGCAGTTATGTTTGACTTGAAAGAGTCAGTTATTATCCCATAGCCGAAAAAACCAACAAAAACTCCGACCAATAAAATGCCTATTATTATGATAATAAACCATTTCTTGTTCACACATTCAACATACTCCTCTTCTTTCTCAATTAACTTTTTGGATGAATTCGGAATCTGGGGAAAATTATGGATTGGGGGAATGGCATTTGGAGTAGGATATTCCTTGTTTTTTGCATATTTTCCTTCGGACATTGCCTTCAGCTTGTCAAAAGTATCGTCTTTTTCCGAAGGATTATTCAAAGGTTTGAACTGCTGGAATGGTTGATGGACAGTCTGGATTTGTTTTTGGAAAGATGCCATCGGCTGTTTCTGTAATTCTCTTATTCTTTCATCAATCTCTTTTTTTGTTTTTCTTTTCTTTACTACCATGATTATAAAAACAACTATAAATACCAATAAGACAAAAATCAGCAATCCGTTGTTCTGCACAAAATTCGCTATTTTTTCAAACATGTTAGTTTATTTCCTCCGTTTCAACTTCTTCTTTAATTCCTGCTTCCTTATGTCCTTCTCTTTCGTTCCAATCACTTTGATTTTGTTCTTCATCATCTTTAACTTCTTTAAGGAAGTTGACCATTTTTTCTATCAAATTCTTTCTGATGAAAATTCCTTTCTTTGTCGGCAGGACCTGTTCGTCCCTCTCAAAGAACTTTCTTATATCAATGTATCTGACACCATTCAACTCTTTCTCGGTTATTTTTATATCTTCGATAGTCCCAATTTCTTTTATATTTTTAATATCTGTTTCATCAGCCATTTTTTATAAATTTTGTTATACTTCTTAAATTATGATATAATCTTCACAATTTTCACTGATACACTGAATTTGAACCCAAAATGTTGTTAGTTGGCTTGTGGACTTGTTGTAAAAATTTATTCCATCCGTCGTATAATTGGAAACTTCATCTCGAAAACAATAAATTAACAAAGTTATTCCATTTGGACTTTCTGAAATTTTTGTTGGATACATCCTACTATTTGTTAAAAAATATCCTCGTCGCAGACATTCCTTCTCTTGAATTTCCAAAAATTCTGGAGAATTTCCTGCTATTAAAGTATTGTTCAACTGATTCTGAAATTCCTGGATTTTGTCTTCCATCTTGTTTGTCCTGTCAAAATTAATCCACATACCGAAAAGTATGATGGCAAATAGGATAATCACCAGGATTATGTTAAATATATTTTTTTTCGATTCGTCAGTCATCTTTTCCTCCAATAAACATATTTTCCTTTTTCCTCGCTTTTTAGTGATTTCAGGCTTCTGAGCGTCTTTAATGTTTCATAATAATTCTTCCTCAAATAAGATGCTATTAATGATGTTGATTTCTTTCCTTTTCCGATAAACTTCAAAATGATTTTTTCTGTTTTATTCATGTTTGAATTTCTCTTTCATCTCTTTTATTCTAGTCTTGTTGGGAATATTATGGGTTTTCCTGTATTCACCCATTGCAATGCCTGTCTTCTTTAATTGAATGAGATATTCAAAAAAAACAGCAACCAGAGTGAAAAAGAATGATACAACCATAAGATACCATGGCAGTTTCAGGAAGATAAATCCAAATATTATAAATATTGTAAGCAGTCCGAATATAACTGAGATTGTAAAGTTCTTCCTAAAGTTTTTCTTCAGATATTCCAGTATAGCCTTGTTTTGGTCGTTCATCTTCTACCTTCTTTTTTTCAATTTTCCTGCTGATTTTAGTATGAATGTGGCGACACTATTATTGTCTTGTATATCTTCTTGATGATTGTTTCCTTCTTTACACATGGGCAACATACATTACAGACATTTTCACATTTCTGAAACTCACAGGTATTTCTCGTTACAGTTGTTTCCTTTCCGCTATCCAAGTCAATAACTGAAATTTCAACTCGTGGCTGTATGTTTGAATAATCTGTTTGTTCCTGTTTTTGTCCTTCGTGATTTGCCAAGTTTGATGCCAACCCCCAAATCAAAAGCAGGATTAACACATTCATCAAAACCAACAATGCTATTTTTCCTTTGTTTGCCATAAAAATTTACGCAAGGGGACTACCGAATTTATTCGGTAGAGGAATTGCCTTGTCCTCCGATGGATTTTGTTTTGAATTTATTTCCTCGATTTTCTTTACATTTTTTAATTTCATTGTTTTTTCTTTTTTGAATATTACAGGCAGGACAAAAAACAAAAATATGATGGCTGACAGTACAAAACCAGCGATTCCTCCCTTCGTCTGCCCTTGACTTAAACTGTAGATAGATAAAGCTATCAGAACAATTATAAAAAGTAGAGAAATCCAGTCAAACTTCCTTTGCATTGTGATTTTATAGTCAGCCATTGATAAAGTTGTTGTAGTTGTTCTTTTTAAAACTTTGTAACAATTATTTAGTGGCAAAAAGTTACACTTTTTTCTTTTTCTTCTTTCTTTTCCATGCCACGAACCATTTTTTTCCCTGCCTCGTCAGGAAAAATATAATAAGACCTAAAATAATCAAAAGCATGAAAATTCCAAGGAAAGGCTGTTTCGGAAATAATTTCTCCCCTAATTTCTCAAGTTTTGAAACCTTGCAAATCTTGTCGTAGGCATTCAGGTAAATATATAACTCGGTTGGGGTTATTGAACAACCAGTGTAATATTTTATCTCATTGGAAACATTCTCAACATCAGCAAACTCATAACTTCCCTTTATATACAAAGGAAAAAGCTTTTCGCAGATATAAGTTATGTTACATTGAATTCCTCCTCCTCCTCCAGCAGTCACTGGAGTTATAATTGTTGTGACTATTTCCCCAGAAACAGCTCCTATTTGCGAGTTATATGTATTTTCTGTCGCATAAAACTGGCTGTTACCTACTATCAAAGGATAAAATTGGGAATCATAGGCAGAAACATTCTGAGCTATTGCTAGAAAAAAGATGCAGATTATTAACAGGATTATTTTTTTCAATTTTTAACTTATTTTTTGATTTAATGTTCCAGTCATTATCCTCAAATCAACAACACCGTCAATATAAGGGAAAAATTTGTTGCAGGTTATATTTGAGTTTCCAATTATTGTAATATCCCCACCAGAGATAGTTATGTTATAATTTCCAGAAGAAATATCTGCATTGACTCCATTGCATTCGACAGATGTAGTCAATATCCAATTTTTCGTCAGCTCTGGATTGCACACATTCATTGTCCAGTATTTATATTCGCTGATGTTCATGTTTCCAGCAGAATCATTGCACCAGAATGTTATATTGTGAAAACCATAATATAATGTTGAATTTGAACCTGTAAAATGCGTTGTGTTTATTGAAGTCATTGTTGCATTCGGCAATTCATTTATGGAATACAGACATGCAGAACCAGCCTCGTTTAAAGAGACATTCAAAGGCTGTAATGTTAAATTCATCGTCTGGTTTATCGGCTCAATAATATTTATGAAAGGAGGAGTTGTGTCTATTGTTATATTTCTTTGGGTTATCGTAGTCAGAGAGCCAGATGGTGTTGAATTACCATAACCCTTGTAATTATGTGTTCCGTCAACTTGATTTGTCACATTGTAATAAAAATAAGTGTTTGCAGTCGCAT
>CAYZVE010000114.1:0-3778 GCA_964481805.1 uncultured archaeon
TGACTGCGTTTAAAGTTGCATGGAGCGCAGTGAAGAAGAAGTACGAGAAGAAGAACAATAAATGGGTTAAGAAATAAAATATTTAATACCAATATCTACCAAAATATGCCAAATTGGTAGAAACATTTATATATTATTATTTTCTACTAATATCTACCAAAATATGCCAAATTGGTAGAAACATTTATATACTATTATTTTCTACTAATATCTACCAAAATATGCCAAATTGGTAGATAATTTATGAAAATTCCCCAAAAACCAAATGACTTGAATGAAATATTTAAGAATAATATTATCAAATTAATGAAATTATTTGAAGAAAAAGAGGTAAAGGAATTTATCGGAGAGGCAAATAACAAATACATTCACTGGGATAAATTAAGACGATTAAAAATGCCCGGCAATGAAAAACCAGATATGATTTGGGCATTAATCAAATTATCAAGAATGGTTACTTATAGGAACATAAAATTTAACAAATACGTGTTTAATTACTCATCACTAAGTGAGTTCCAGAAAAGATTGCATTTATTAGATAAGGGTATGGGCGGGAAAATATTATCAAATAATGGTTCAGTAATTATTAGTAGCCAGGAAAGAGAGCGTTACATACTAAGTTCATTAATGGAGGAAGCAATAGCATCAAGCCAGTTAGAAGGTGCAGTAACTACCAGAAAATTAGCAAAGGAAATATTAAGAAGCAATAAGAAACCAAAAACTTATTCAGAACAAATGATAATGAATGGTTACATTACGATGCAGGAAATAATAAAAATTAAAGAAAAAAAATTAACAAAAGGATTAATATTAAAATTGCACAAGAGCATCACTAAAGACACCCTTAAAGACAAAAAGTATGAAGATACATTCAGGGATAATAATGAAGTGGTTGTGGGGGATTCAATAGAACTAGATAAAATTTACCATCAGCCTCCTAATTATAAAGAGATTCCAAAATTAATAGATGAATTATGCGAATTCGTTAATAATGATGAAAAAGAATTCATTCATCCAATAATAAAAGGCATAATATTGCACTTTTTAATAGGTTACATACATCCTTTTGAGGATGGTAATGGCAGGACTGCAAGAACTTTATTTTACTGGTACGCGCTTACAAGAGGTTACTGGTTATTTGAATTTATGGCAATATCAAGAATAATACTTCGCTCAAAAGTAAAATATGGGATGGCTTATCTGTATACAGAAACAGATGATAATGACATAACTTATTTTATAGATTATAATCTTAAATGCATAGAAAAGGCAATGCGTGACATGAACTCTTACATTGATAGAAAACAAAAAGAACAAACAGAATTATTAAATATTGTTAAGAAAATAAAAAATATTAATTTAAGGCAGGCAGAATTATTAAAAGAAGCCGTAAAAGAATCTGAAAAACCGATAACAATAAGTGAAGTGATAAACACTTTTGGGGTGGCTTATGATACTGCAAGAAATGATTTACTGCAATTAAGCAAATCAGGATATTTAGAGAAAACGAAGATACAAAAAAAGTATTTATTCAGGATAAATAAAGACAAAATAATAACTGAATTAAAATAATTCTATTATTGCTGTTATTATTGCTCTTATTTATTTACCATATGGTAAATATATGTTAAAATAAATTTCCAGCCTTTCCTTTATATTATTGTAAAACTGTATTCGCTTGTTGTGTTCGTGTTCGTGGCATTGTCGTAGCCAGTGATTCTCCATAATACGAATACGTTTGTGCAATCAGTAGTGTTTAAGTAGTGCTCACTCCACGCGTTAATAGTATTATAGTATTGTATTTCGTATTCTGTCCACGCGCCTGTGCAGTTTGTTTCCAGCACTGTCTTGTAAACGTTGAAATTGTCAGTCCACTTGCTGCTTATGTTGACTTGTTCTCCCGCGATAGGAGTGCTCGTATTCTGGCTTACTGCGTAATATTCCGGATTCCTGCTCTCCAAATACACTGTGCCGTAATTGCTTACATTTGCATTATTGTTCACGTCAATTGCATGAAACCTGTAATATACGCTTTCCCCTTCATAATCAGGATTTGTGAATATTTTTGTTACATTTGCCCATCCGTCAGTGAAGGATGCACTCGTGTCATTCTCGAAACTGCCTGTCATATTAGTTTCGAATTTATAAGTGTCCAGCCCTTCGTAAGTGTCTGTCCAATGCGAGGAGAACAATATTTCTTCGTCCAGATTGTATACTATTTTAGTGCTGCTGTTTAAGTAATCGTTTACTGGCTTGCTGTTGTCAACTGTTACAACGAAGCTGATTACTGCATTGGTTTGCGCAAAGCAAAAGCTTGGAATAAGAAACAATACTAATGCCATTAATAGCCAATATTTCTTCATAGTGTATCCTCTAATTCAGTTAAAAAATAAAAAAATTAACAAATAAAAAAGATTTGGTTTTATGGACTCTTTAGACTAGTTATTGTTATCTGTATCTGTTGTTCTGTTCCACCTAATGCAGTATCATCTGCTCCTACTCTTTGCCAAATCTGAACAACATCACTGCCCGTTGCTGGGTTGATATTTTGAGCCCAAGTAGGGGTATAGTCTGATGTTGTTAAGTTAAAATAGCTTTCGTTGTAGGCTTTTTGTATTCCGATTGTTGCTGTAATACCTGTTGGGGCAGAATCAACTTTGAACATTAAGTCAATTGGCACATTCCCATTATTAATAACACTGTAATCTCCAGCAGTTGTTTCGTCACCACAACCATCTATAGGTCTTGTGTTATTAGATATTAATGGGTCAATGCCAGGAGTGAATTCTAAAACTCCTGTCTGCACTCCGCCACATTCTGTTAGAGAAGGTACAGAAATTGTTGTATCAACAACAATTGTTACATTGAAACTAACATATCCTTCATTTGCTTTTGCTAGTGGTATCATAGCAAGCAGTGATAGTAGAACTAGTCCTCCGATTAGTTTCTTGTTCATAGTATAAAAAGGATAGAGTTTTTATTTTTAAACCTTTGTAATCCTTGGGTAGTTACTTTTTCTTCTTAATAAAAAAGAAATAAACAATTAAAACAACAGCAAATAATAAAGCACTATCAAATAAGTAATTATTCAAAATTAAATTCTTTAACTGAATCAGGAAAGGAGGCTCATAATCCTCAGGAATAACAATCTTCGTATCAATAACATTATTCAAAATGAACGTGCCCCCAGTATTAAGCATTACATCAGTCCTTGCATGAATAACCCTTTCACTATACGCTTCATCATAATCAGGCAAAACAAAAGTAATAATAATGGGAATATCCTCATTAGGATGAACAGTAGTATTATAGTAAATATCAGTAATCCAGTGAGTGCCTGCGTATTCAGTAAATTCCACTACCCAACTCTTATCCGGCTGCTGGACATTGCGCGTATAATTATACATTTTCTCAACAATTAAAGAAAATTCATCACTATTTTCTGCATTCGGGCTTGTATAGCAGCAGTAAAAAGTGAGATTTCCTGTTTCTCCGGGTGTGATTGCAACTCCCGGGCTGTTGTTTGAACAGTGCCATGTGGAACTTCCGGATGTGAAAGAGCAGGATGAGTTAGTGCTGAATCCAATGTTTAGCAGGAATAATGTTAATAATAATAAATTAATTTTCTTGTTCATTATAGTCATACTTTTATCACTTTTATTCTTTTAAATAGTTTCGGAAACCACACTTATAGTGTCAAAATCAGTTACAGGCGGGACTGCATCATCCAATTGCATCCAAACCCACACATCACAAGTATCATCAGGAACCATGCTAT
>CAYZVE010000115.1:0-3744 GCA_964481805.1 uncultured archaeon
CTTGTGATAGTACCATTATCGAAGTAAACGGCAAGAAGTACCGACTAATAGAAAAAAACTTATAAAAGATTTACAAGAAGCTTTAAAATGACTGCTAACCTAAATTCTTGGATTCAAACCTACAACTCACATAAATTCTATCCTCTCGATCCAGATAATGAAGAGAATGAAATAGACATAGAAGATATTGCTCATTCATTAAGTATGCAATGCAGATTCAACGGTCATACCATAGTCCATTATGGTGTTGCCCAGCATTCTTGTGAAGTATGTGATTTGATCTGGAAAGAAACCCAATCTAAAGAGTTGGCCCTGTGGGGGCTCTTGCATGATGCCGCTGAAGCGTATCTATCTGATATTCCAAAACCAATTAAGAAATATCTTATAGGTTTTCAAGAAGCCGAAGATAAACTTCTTAAGAAAATCATTGAGAAATTTGGTCTAACTTGGCCTCAACCAGATATTGTTTATAAATATGACCTTATTATGTTACTGACAGAACAAGAGTGGCTAATGGGTTATCCACCGGATGAATGGAAAATAGAAACAGATAATAAATTAGAAGCACTTCCAGTATTTCCGAACCTGATATTGACCCAGCAAGATTCAAAGTTTAAATTCCTTTGGCGTTTTGAAATGTTAACTGGAACCAATATTGAAAAACTCAATGAAAAACATAAACAAGAAACTCTTGAAACATTATTAAAATCTGAATAGAAAAACAATAAAAGAAAATAATATGAATGTCAATACATTCAATCTAAATTTACTATCTAATTTATTGATACTGTTTATAAAACCATAACTGAAGCAAAAGATAACATTTATCAAACAGGTTATCGTAGATATATAGACAGAAATACAATTCTTGAAACCGTAAATCAGGTAATCATTAAAGCAAAGTATTGTACATTAGATAATTTTAGACAATTATCAGAAGAAAAGAAGTAAAAATGGATAAAGAATTACTAAAACAACTCAAAGAACTTCTTGAAAAAATTATTATCGAATTAGATAAAGAAACTTCATCGGTATCAACTCCTATATCAAAAGAAGAGATTGAAAAAGCGATTGACAGATGGAAAGAGATCCGAGAAGAGATAGAAAAAAGTAGGACAAAAGACAAGTATCCCTATGTATGGCCATCACCCTATCCTGTCCCACCATACCAATATATGCCATATATATCTAAGCCATATCTACCGATTCCAGATTACTCGTCTACACCTATTGAATATGGCTGTTTACCAACCTATTATACAACTTAGAATAAAAATAAAGGGCGGCGGAACGCCGCCTTGCCCTTCGGGCCTCGGCCTGAAAACAGAAAAAACAAAGAAAGGAAATAATATGAGTACTACAAATAGCTGGACGGGCATTGGAAACATTGGGGCGGATCTTAAGCTACGCTCAACTACCTCTGGAAAGTCTGTAACTTCATTTAACCTTGCCTGTGATCGTCGCCGTAAAGATGCTGAGGGCAATACTGTAAAAGATGTTGACTGGGTTCCTATTGTTGTTTGGGGTAAGCAGGCAGAAGCATGTCATTCCCGTCTGAAGAAGGGAAGCCGAGTGGCCGTTATAGGTCGTCTACAGATGAGAACTTATACAGTAAATGAAGTTACCCATAAGACTGCTGAAGTCGTAGCAGACGAAATTAAGTTCCTATAATGGCTGAAGAGGTCCAGTTTGAAAAACGGGGCTTCTGGGATATATTTATAGAGAGGTACACAAGCAGAAAGCTACTCATTTTGGCAGTAGCTTCCTTAATTCTTGGTATTGGCTTGGCAGGTTGGCTCCCATTGACAGAAGAAGTTTTTAAACTCTTAGAATGGTGGCGAGGAATCGCTTACGTTTATATGGGAGGCCAAGCTGGAGTCGATGCCATAGCTACATTTAGAGGATCAAAAGGCTATACTTATGTTCCACAAACCACTGGAGTCATTACACGAACAGATAGCCCAGTGCCGGATAAAGAAGAGTTGCTCTCTCCATAACTGCAATCAAACAGTTCCAGGAGTTTGGGTTGGGACTCCAGTTCAAGAATCAGTTATGATGGTAGGTGAGGGGCCGGGTGGCACTGAAAATGAAACTGGTGTTCCCTTTACAGGTAAAGCCGGTGATAAATTAGAAAAAATTCTGTTTAAAATTGGTTGGTGCGAAGGAATCTATTTGACTAATGTTGTTAAATGTCGCCCACCAAATAATCGAGTCCCCACCATTGAAGAGCAAAACGTCTGTGAAGAATGGTTGATAAAAGAAATCAACATTCTCAAACCACAAGGAATTATCTGCTTAGGCAGAACTGCCTCTGAGTTCTTCCTACGAAAAACGAACCAAGCTTGCGCTGGTACACTCCGAGGAAAAATCTTTAAATGGAATACTAATGTAATTTATTGCACTTGGCATCCTGCAGCCCTGCTTTATTCAGAATCTTCATTTAAAGAAGCTGAATTACAATATGATTTGGCAACCTTTAAAACAATAATTTCAACCTTCGTATGAATAAAATCATATTAGAAAAGGCTATCGAAGTAAGAGCAATCCTTGAAAAAGAACATAAAAATAATAAAGTCTGGAGGGAAAATCTATGTGGGGCTTGTGCAGTTGGCTCCCTACTTCTTAAAAAAGAATTGAAAGAACAAGGAATTAATTCTTTATTTGTTTTAGGAGAGCATCCAGATTGTCTTGGTTCTCATTGTTGGATTGAGGTTGCAAATTCAGTTGTAGATATAACTGCTTCTCAGCTAAATATTCCACTTAAAATATATATAGGTCCTAAGACTAAAGAATACAAAACTAAATTCTGGGAAGATAGAGCAAAAGAAGTTGTTGAGAGCTGGGGCGGAGAGCAAGCCCCATCAAGCTATCCTCATTTATTTCCTGTAGGTTCTTAACTCTGAAGATAAAGCCAAACATTCCCAAGCTAAAAACTGTTGGGTAAGAGTATCTTTGATACAGGAATTAGTTAGACCGATATTCTTTTGAAAAGAAATAAGAGCTTGTTGAGACAGTAAACCCCAAACACCATCAACACCATCTTTATTCATTCCAGAGTTTCCAAGATTGTATCCCAAACTCTTAAAGCAAAGTTGCCAAGCAGCATTGGTTCTTGGCAGTAAATTAGTCAAATCTTTTTCTCGAATATTCTCTATTAATTTCATTAATACATCCCCTGGGCAAGCTGGCTTACCAAAATGATAATGACCAAACAGATCCATTTGAGATAAATGTAATAACTCAGATAACCAACCCCATATTTTAATAGCAGAATTCAGCTGTGCCAAGGTTGGTTCTTGTGAGCCAATATGATTGCCTCCAGAAAAATCACCTTGAAAACAAATACCGAGATAATTTTTATTAGCCTTCCATTCTTGAAAAGGTCGGACAATTCCTCCTTGGCTCCAAGTAATATCTTCAAAATTATTACATAAAAAAATCTCACCATTCTTATCAACATAAACAGCATAACAAATATGTGGACAACCTGTTGCACTAAGATGATTATTATCACTAATATGATATTTGTTTATCTGCTGAAATGTTTGATCCCCTAAGGTTTGATGAAAAACAACACCTTTTATATCTGTAAGGTTTCGTTGCTTCCATCTTTTAGTCTTATGGTATGGTAAGATATCTCGAACGTCTGTAATGTTCATAATTTCAATTCCTTGGAGATAGAAATAAGAGCTATGTTAGCTGAATATCAAGTTTTATATCTAGAAGCAATCCTTCAGAGAAAAA
>CAYZVE010000116.1:0-3732 GCA_964481805.1 uncultured archaeon
ATGGTCAGATTTTATTTAAGATAATCTAAGTCTTCATTTATTGTTGTCTTATGTCATGCTTGGGTATGTTTCATGCGGGTTTTCATGAACCCGCAAAAACACCCACATTTTGCACTTTCATATGCCTGACAAAATCAATCTCATCAGAAAAAGGTTAAGTGGAGAATGTCTGGTGCCTTTCACAAATTATATGCATCAGCCACTTAACCTTTCTCAAGATTGATAGTGTCAAGACAACTTTTCTAATACCTGTCTAATGATGGTGTAAAAATTATAAATATGTTAGGTGGGTATTAGGAATGCCAAAAATATGCAAAAAATAAAAAGAAAAGAAACTAATTGCAATACTTTTCCCATCCAGCAGATTTTAATAACCCTTTTGGTAGTATTTGGCATAATATTGGTTCTGCTTTATCTGGCAAGTGACTGATAATATTTTTATGTTCTCCACTAACTAAGATTTTCAGACCGACATCTGATTTTGTACATACGTGATTCTCGTTCACTATGCAGATGTTATCTAAATGCAGTTCACTTGATGCAGGTGCATTGACACAAGCCCCAGCTTCTATGTAGAAATAAGAATTGCTTTCCCATGTAGATGTTGCTGGAATTTCAAAAATTCCGTGGTCTGAATCGTCTACTTTGAAGTTCACATGTGTAGTGTCAACCATTTTTCTCTCTACATTATGCCATTCATCTAAACTGTTGTAAACAACACCAGTATCTAGCATTTTGACCTCTACTCCGTCTACCCACTTGACAAAACTGAATGGATAAATTTGCCCGCAATGTCCCTGATCTTCGTGTAAAGAATCACCATCATAGAGGTGACTTGCTCCGGCGCTGAACACTTGTGCAACCAAATAATTATTTGTTCTTCCATTGTACCCTAAAGAGAATCTGTAATTGACGGATGATTTTGAAAAATCACCTTTGGTTGTCCTCAAGATATTGTTAGCCCAAACACCCCAATCACCGTTTGTCGATGTGTATAATCTCAAATAACCATTTTGCAATTCTACTGTTCCGCTTTGTTCAATTATTTCCCACTCTGTTCCAAGAGGCTCCCTATTAAAATTATCTCCCCATACAAAATAGGGTTTTCCGTCAAATCCAAGATAATTAGGTAAGTCAGCTCTTGGGTTGCCATAATACACGGAATACGTTGTTGGTTTGTTAGCTTGTTTGTTGACCTCAAATCTTACCGTGCATGATTTGTGATTAGTGTTAATAAGTACATATTTTACTGTTTCTCCTACAGAATTACAAGATTTGTCAAAGATTCTTATGTCGCTGCAATCTTTGTTTAGATTATTGTCTTCTATTGTCAATTCAACAACTTCGTGTTCCCTGTTAATTTCATTCTCAAGGGGATCCACTAGATATATGTCCCTGCATTTTTTCCATTCGTTATTCCACCAAGAGGCGGAAACAATCACTGGAAGGAAGAGTAAAACTACTGCTAATATCAAAGTTCTTCCCTTCATGCCTATAATTTTGTTTTTCGAAATTTAAACTCTTTCTTATATTCAATAATAGAAAACTCTCTCATGATATTTATGGGCACGCTTATGTGATTCCAACAGGAGATGAGGCTTAAAAATAAAATTCTTTTTTCTTTTTTAAATCCATCAATAAGACATTTGTATTTAAAAACATTTAGTGTCAAAGTTCTATAGTGTTAAATACCCTTTAAATCTTAGTATTTTAGTTTAAAAGAGTTTTAACACCTTATTTTTTATAAAATAACTATTTTACTACCTAAAATAGGTTAAATAAGGTAAAAAAATACATTTATATAGTTTAACCTCCATTTAAAATATGCCCAATGAGGCAGGGCAGCGGTAAACATGTTCTAAGCGACAAAGTCCTCAAGCCGATCCAATGTAAAAGCGAATTCTATTTGAACTAAGTTAAAGTTGGTTGGTGAAGAAAATGGCAATCAAGGCAACATTGAAAATAGAAGGTACGAAGCCAAATTTTGATAATATTCTCCCGAAATTTCAACTCCTGTCTTTTTCTGTTGAGGAAAAACCAGATTGTACTTTCTTGCGTATTGAGGTTCCAACAGTCAGAGGATTAATGGAAATTAAGAGACGTTGTGGTAATAAGAGAGGCAGGAGAGGTAGTAAAGTCACCATAGCATCAATGCAAAGAGATGATGGTCTAACGCAAACTAATGAATTTAACAAGGTGAAAGACAATGTTCAATAAAAAATTTTACCCACCTGAATCATCCCATTTTTGGGATGAAAAAATACATTTATTGTCTCATAATTGGGATGATCAAAAAAATTTTTGTTCCAAAAGTGGAACAATATCGGTAAGCTTCCCTTCACACCTTGGGGGAAAACAATCGATCCTAATAAGCCTTAATGATAATTTAATTGTCGGCAATGAATCGTGTGATTGATATGACAGAAAAATTAGATTTACATCACAATAGAACTCGTATTGAAAACTACGAAAAGAAAATCAAGTCTAGTTTAGAGATCACAGAATACAATAAAGAGAAATTACTAGAATTTATAAGAGACGCACTAGGAATTGGTTTTGGAAAAGGTACTTTCCAACTAGCGACTTTAGTAAACTATTTAAAAGTTACATTTCCTTTTATGATCGCCTTGGGGAAGAACTATCATGAAGCCACGAAAGAGGAAGTTAAAGTTTATAGTTTTTCTACTTTGAATTATTATCGTTTTTGCCCCTTTAGGTATTTTATTATCAAAGAAATTAATCTAAAATTCCCAACAAGGGAATATTTTATAATAGGTTCAAATGTTCATGCGATATTGCAATATATTCATAGACAGGCTATGAAAGGTATTATTATAGATGATAATGAATTAAGAAATGCCATATCTAAATATTGGAAAAATATTGAAGATAAAAGGATACCCAATGAAAAATTAAAAAACTCTACCGAAAAAATGTTATTAAATTATATTAAAAAATTCTCCAAAACCTTTCCATATATTAAGGATGTCGAAAAAGAATTTTGGAATATTTTTGAAAATGGTATTTTTACAGGAAGGATAGATCTTTTACGAGAGATTGGAGGTGATTTAGAAGTTATAGATTTTAAAACAGGGACAGTTGAAGCGCTTGATCATGAAGAACAATTAAAAACTTATTTAATGGGATTAAAGTATGGATTTGATATGAATACTAATAGGGCAATAATACATAATATTAAAAAAAGTGAAGAAACTCTATTTATTTTTAATAATAGAGATATTGAAAAAGCAAAAAATAATATTGAAGAAAATATGAGACAAATTAAAAATGAGATTTTTACTCCGTCTCCTTCAAAAGAAAAATGCCAAAAATGTGAATTGTTTGAATTTAGGATTTGTCCGTACAGTACAGCTTGAAATTAAAATATTAACCCCGTAATAATAATTATGACAAAAGTAACCAAAGAGTTGGAAAAACTGCAAAGTCAAAGGCTTCTCTTGGAAGTCCAGGAAAATAAACTCAACAAAAAACTGGTTGAAAGTGGGTATTGTCCTGAGTGTAAGAAGAAATATCCCCAGAGTAAACTGAAAAAGAACTATGTCGGGGACGACTTTTCAGTGGAGTTCGATGTCTACTGTCCTAAAGGACACCATATAGCCTACATTGACGTGTAGAAAGATGAGTTAGATATGGTTCCAAACCCATTTGTATATGAGTCTCACTGGGCCCACTAGAAATCTTTATAACCCCCTGAAAGAAATACTATCTATG
>CAYZVE010000117.1:0-3707 GCA_964481805.1 uncultured archaeon
CTGCTTCCCCAGTTACCGTTTCTGCTCTTTCTGCTGGTACTGCCGTCGTATAGTATCTTCTTTGTGGTATGCTCAGGGGCGGGGCCTTTTGCCCCGCCCCTTTCCTTAGGAGATATTATGGGTTGGTTTCGTTCAGAAAAAGAGATTCTTAATTCAGACAATGCTTTTGATTTGCGTGAGCTTCCTGGTAAAATCCTATATGCCAGCAACATTGAGATTGAAGATGAAGGCGAGTTCGTAATTTTTACAGCTAATACCACTATTGAGCAAGTTGAAGAAGAGGAAGAAATAGATGAGTGCGCCAATTCTGCAAAGCATCTTTCCTAATGATGGCCAGACTTCTGTTCCAATTCGAGCTGATATTGAAATTACATTTGATGTTGGGATAGATCCAAACCTTGCATTAAGAAATATTGCCTTATATGGTCCAGATTTTGACAGGACAAGCGGTCCTGATAGTGCCTTATGGATTGATGGAGAGAGCGGCGCAAATCCTTTCTTCTTAACCTCTCCTGGCTATCAAGGTAGAGTTCCTTTTACACTAACAACTGTTTATGTTAAGACAGATGGAACCCTTGTAGACCCGCAACCAACTTTTGCAGATAGGGCCGCCGAATTAGCCTCTGGCTATTATCAGAAGGTAATCGTCACACCCGATAATGCCTTGGCTCCTCTTACTGAATATACTGTCTATATGATTGGAGATTCAGAAGCTGGAACAGATAGTGCTCTGTCGGCTCGAACAATTTTTGATGTTGATTATTCAGCAGTTATCAGCGCTACTGGTTTCATTCAGATATATGGAGGATATACTGGAACAGCAGATACTGTTAATGTAAAAGTTACTTTAGCTGGAGACATTGGCGCTGCTAAGTATAAATGGTGGTATGACTCTGAATTAGAAGCAGATGCCCGCACTGGAAAAATTACATCAAGACGGTATAGAAATTTAGAAGATGGTTTGCAAATTAGATTTAGCGGCTCAGGTTTTCTTTTAGGAGACACTTATACATTCGCAGTTTATCCTCCTGACTACTTGGCCACATCTTATAGTTGGTCTTTTACTACTGGCACTGGTTCAATTGAAGAAGTTCCCACAACTGCTTCGACTTCTGTAATTGGCACGGTTACATCTATTGCTCCCACCTATTTGGAAGTGGTAAGTATGACTCCAGGAAATGGCTCTTGGCATCAAACCTTCTCCAATGCAACCATCACAATTGAATTCTCTGAAGACTTGGGTGCTGACACAGTGACAGACTCAACGGTTAGTGTTTATGCTTATCCCGTATCTGGTGATTTTAGAGATGGACCTAGCTCTACTAGCTATGGACCCTATACGGAGCTTTTCAAGAAACTTACAGTCACAGATAATATTCTGACTATAGAGGTTTAACATGGCCTATATGCGAGAACAAGCCCCCTCCGGTGAGACTGTAAGTCTGAGGGCTATTTTTAGAGATCCTGCTGGCAACCCGGTAGATCCAGATTCCGTAGTAGGCCCTCCTATCACTTATACTCTCACCCTCTATATTTATGACGAGACTGCCACCGCTGCTACGATTCAAGCAGCAATAGATGCTGATGACTATTCTGGGGCAGCCATTACCGTGACGAGCTCTTCTCTCACAAGAATTTCTACTGGATTCTTTGAGTATCTGTGGGCCATTCCAGAAGGAACTGACACAGGGACTTGGCACGATGTTTGGGTTTGTGAAATCAATGGAGTAGAGGCGGCAGATTATTTTGCAATAGAAGTGGTTGAGACTCCTGAAATCGAAATTCAGACGATTGGGGAGAATACTTTAATTGTTATAGTTTTGGATTCTTCAATAGCTGGAGATTCAGGTAATACTCTTGAAGATGAAGTCCAGCTCTCATTCTCTACCCGTTATAATCCTTACTACGCCTCTACTGATTTAGTAAGATTGGAATGCGGTTCTTGGATAGATGGTATTCCAGGAGATACTCTTGCTCTAATGATTCACTGGTCTTCTATTAGTGCTGATGCTTATGTTGGGAATACTCAATATTCCAGTCCCCGTTTTCAAACAGCAAGAACTAAGTTTGTTATTTTTGATGCAGCCTTGAGAAGTCTTGTTCTTCCCGCGAATCTTGGGGGTAAGACCAAATCTTTAGGTGATCTATTTATTAAGAATGATAGCAATTTCGAAGCTGTAATCGCTGACCTCAAGTGGGAAAGGGAGCAATGGGCAAGGGTGATGAATGCTGGCGGGCAAATCGTTCCTGGTCAGAGCCTCGCTCCAGACTTTGGAGTGAAGGGGACTTATGATCCTGATCGCAGAAAGATTGGTAGGCTATGGGCTAAACCCGAAGATTATAATTATCAAATGCCAATGACTAATACCAAGAGCCGTTGGGGCGTACTAAATAGGCGCTATCTTAATCTATTCAGGAACAGATAATGGCGATTACTCGTTCACTATATCCATCTGGTCTGTCTTATACTCAAACCTATACTGTTGCTGGTTCGAGAGAAATAGATCTACGTCGTGAGTTTGATGAAATAGTTTTTGGCGGGCCGAATTCTATTCCCCACGGGCACAGACTCCTTCTTAGAAAGATGAGAAGAGATTCTGGTGGTAACACTATCAGTTGTGCCTGTGTAGATCCAATTACCAGAGAATCGGATACTGAAACCACCTGCCAGTTTTGCCTGGGAGAAGGAAAATATTTTGATGAGGACTGGCTTATAGGATTCTCTGGATTCGTTGGAGCTGATGGTGGAATGGCCAACAGACTTATTACCATGTTCCCTGGACCTATTCGTATTGACTATAAGATATTTTATTTAAGATATGATACTGATATTACATATGAAGATAAAATTATAGAGTTGGAACTTGATACGGAAGGAATCCCGGTAGTACCATACAAAAGAGAAGTTATTTATAAACCTCAAACTATTGTTAAGCATCGTTCGGATCGAGGTAGGATTGAATTCATTTCTATCTATTGTCGAGAAGAAAATGCTTTAAGACCGGAGTAATTTTTGGTAAGCGAAGAGTCACATCTCCAAGAGATCGTTCCTCAAGACTTAGTTGATGAGGAACTAACCGTCTCGTTAGTAGTTGTAGAGGGCAGCGAGATCTTATTGCGCTCAGAATTAACTACTACTGTAGATTCTCCATTTGTCTTTGATCCAAATTGTTTTCTTCCAAATGTTATTCCCTTAACTCTTCCAATTTTCTTTGAAACCACTGCACAATTGATTCAAGATGCTCAAACCCGTCAGGGAATTGCTTCTGATAGATTTATTCAGCTGACGGAAGAATATCCTCCAGATCAGTTTGGAGATACGGAAGATGAAAAAATCTGCTATCGTGTTCTAAAGCGCGAGCCAGCCAAGATGTCTTCCGATGGTACAAGCCGTCCACAAAGAGGATTTAGTTTTTACTATGATTTGGTCCAGGCAAAAGATCCTAACAAAGTGATTATCATAGAGTCTCGACCAGTAGATCATAGGATTGAATTCTCTTGTTGGGCAAAAAGCAATAAGCTTGCTAATGCACGGGCCTTATGGCTTGAAGAACTCTTGACTAATCACTCCTGGGCCTATGCCATAAAAGGAGCAGAACGCTTCTGGTGGCTTGACAGAGGCCCTGATACTTATACAACCAGTGGTGGAACTCGCCTATTTTATAGGCCATTAAATTTCTTTTTAAGATTTCGCGAATTTGCTGTAC
>CAYZVE010000118.1:0-3551 GCA_964481805.1 uncultured archaeon
TCAAAACTTCAACCTCATTATCGTTTTTCTCTATGTTCGGAAGTGTGTCTGATTTGTCTTCTGAAAGCCAGATGGCCAGTTTTTCGTTACTTTCTGTTATCTTCATCTTTCCCAGTATTTTTATTACATCATCTTTCTTGTCTATAAGGTCGCCCTTGCTGTCTGGCAACTGGATAAGAACAAGAGGGTTAATATCAACACTCTCTTTTTCGTACATTTTCTTTAATTCTTCCCTTTTCTTTAATGCCTGCTCAATGACAATCTCATCAGAACTTTTTGTTCCAACCTTTATTTTCAAAAACTCCGGGTTGACTGCAATCTCGGATTTTATCATCTCCTCAGCCTTGACATCAGCAAGATGAACCTTTTCTATCTCAGAAACATTCTCTTTTAAATGAGGGGTAGCGGAAACCTCAAGAGTTACTTTCGGGCTTATAGCCTCTATTAGTTCCCTTGATTTTTCAGAACTTGCTGTATGATGGCTTTCATCAATCACAAGAATAATTGTTTTTCCTTCCTCTTTTGTGTTCTGTATAATGCTATTCAGGTTATTATCCTGCTCATTTTCTCTTACAAAAATATTGATATCTTTCTTGTTTATACTGTGCCAGTTTATGAATAGTATCTCGTTTTCTCCTATTTTCCTGTCTTCAAGGTCTTCAAAATATGAGCATTTCAATAGTCTGTCATCCTCGTAATATTTTTCCAGTTTCTCTTTGCTCTGTTTATGAAGCATTCTTACTGAAACCCAGACAAATGAGAATTTCCGGTCATCTTTCCTGTTTCTGATAATCTCTTTTAACACTTCAGAAACCATGACGGTTTTCCCTGAACCCGTAGGGGCTTGGAAAATAACAACCTCATTATCAGAAGACTTTAGTGAGTTCCCTATCTTGTTATGCAGATTTTCCACTGCTCTTTTCTGGTAGTCTTTAAGTTCTATCATTTGAATATTCTCTTGTAAACGTTTAATATAACTGCCGGTATCGGCTTTAACTCAACCAATTTTGATATATCCTCAAATTCCTCTTCCCTCGCGCTGTCATCAAGGGAGAAGACATAGACAACAAATTTTTTATTTATTTTTCTTGCTTCCTTTTTGAATGACTCAATGCCGTCATCATCGTAGATGATACCTAAATGCTTTCCGTGGCTATTTTTAAAAATTCTGAAATCACTGCCTTTCTTTACATCTTCAAAACAGTCTTCCTTCAGGCAAAGCATTTCTGTGGACTTATCAACAAGCTTTTTCTTGTTTCTATCAGTGGGATTGGCGTCAACAAAGTCGGTTTTGAAATACTTGAGATTACCGGGGATTCCCGTTATCTCCTGATAATCTTTATTCCCTTCTATTACTGCTTTTATTCTCGGGTAGCAAACATCTTCTGCGATGTCATTTTCATTATTTGTACATAAAATATATTTTCTGTTTCCGTTGTCCTCTTTATTGAGAAGCATAACAGCATGCCCCGTCGTACCAGAACCTGCAAAATAATCCAAAATTAAGGCATTTTTTATTTCTTTAACTACGCATTCAAGACAATCTTTAGTGTTATATATAGATTTCGGGAATGGAAATAAAGTCCCGGTAAGTCCGTTCACAATTTTTGAACCAAATGTACTTGCATCATATTTTTGACCAATCCAAACTGTTCTGGGTTTTTGAGTATCTTTTCTTCTAAAAATATCAATTTCATCATTTTTCTTTTCTTTTACAAATAGTTTATCTTTTATCTCATTAATTGTTTGAAGTGCAAATACCCATTTCCTTTCAATGCCCTTACTATCTATTGGCCAAACCTCAATAATACCTTTTTTTTGTTTTACATTTTTACTTTTAGGATGGAATTCTTTATCTGGAACATTACCAAATCCAACAATCTGGTCATTTTTTACAAGTATTGGATAAAAACAATTTCTTGCATCAGTTCTTAAAGATTCGCCACCATGATCTCTTAATTCCTCTTCTAATATTTCGTCTCGCTGTTTACTACCAATTACTTTTAATCCTTTTCTAAAAATAAAATAAGCATATTCATGTGTATAAGAAAAATTATTCCCCTGAATGCCTCTAGGATTATGAACAATAGTTATGCAATGCATTTCCCAACCATTAAATATATCTTCTAGTAAACAACCTAAATGATGAAATTCATTATCATCAATAGCACAAATAAGAACACCGTCATGTTTTAGCAAATTTTTTGCTATTTGTAGTCTTTTCCCCATCATGCTAAGCCATTTACTATGGCGATATGTATCATTTATATCGACATAATCATTATTATACTTCCAATCTTTCGCTCCTGTATTGAAAGGCGGGTCAATATAAATAACATCTATTTTACCCTTATGAGTATAATTCAGGACAGAAAGGGCGTGGTAATTATCGCCTTCAATAAGTATATTGGTAGGCTGTTTCTCGTCAGTTAATATTTTCTTTGATTTTTCCTCAGCAAGAACAGGAAGTTTTTCCTTGCATAATTCGGCTACTGCCTCGGGCTTGTCTTCCCAGACTATGCCGTATTTCTTGCGTTTTTTCAGCTTTTTGATTTCTTCAACCAATTGTTCTTTTGACCAGTCGTTGAATTTTTCTTTTGCCATAAGAGGTATTAATTTTTGTATTTATTGATTATATCAATTTTGATTTTCCCTATTTTAAGAATAACAGTAATTGATTCAAAAACAATAGAAAATATTGAAATTATTGAAAAAAATGAAATAATAATCATTGTGTCTATATAGTAAAAACAAGTTGAAAACATGATAGAATTGCTCATTCGGTTAGCCTATACCCAGCTGTTTTTATATATACTTTCCTAAAATATCTCAGATTTTGGGTGGATAAAATGTTCCTAATATCATAAAAATATACTTAAATCTATGCATATTTCCAACATAAAAGTATAAGTCATTTTTATCAGAACATATTTTTGTATGCCATGTATCTTTAATCATGGCTAACAACTTTTCTTCTGGTTTATATTTATGCCGAAAATTTCTATATGATTGTTTTATTTCCCAGTCAATTATAGTATATTTATGTCCAGGACAAGATGGTTCATTCTGACAATAAAATTCGTATGTAAAATCATACGGTATAACTTCCGGAGCATTTTTTACCTTGCTTAGAAAATCTATTTGGGCATATGTTTTTTTTCGTTCTTATTCATCCTTTTTTGTTGTTTTCTCCCAAGAAAACCTTATATCTCGAGGTTTAAACATACTTAAGGATTTATTCTCATTTTTCATTTTTTCTATTATTTCACACATGGATTTATCAATTGTAGGTATAACGATAGATTTTCTTCTATTCCATTTATCTTTAGTATCCAAATGCTCTATGATTTTTATAGTACCGGCATTTATTTTATAACTTTCCGGTCTTGTATCTTCAATGGCTTTTTTTGCCATTACATCAATAATATTGTATTTTTTAAATTGTTTGTCTTCTTCAAGGTCTCTAAAAGGTACAGGATAAAGCCGAATCCATTTATTCGTTTCAAGATCTATTCCTGCAACACAAACAGTCTCAACATATTTTTTGCTTG
>CAYZVE010000119.1:0-3521 GCA_964481805.1 uncultured archaeon
TTATAAATTAATTAAACCATTGATTTGGTGGTAAAGAGAAAGAGGTAAATATGAGTGGTTTTAAATATCTGAGAGGTTCTGAATGGAGAAAATGGGATTTGCAGGTGCATACTCCATTCTCGATTTTAAATAATCAGTTTGGTAATCCTGAGGATGGAAACGTGTGGAATAATTATGTGAAGGAATTATTTAAAAGAGCAATCGAGAAAACTATTATAACTATTGGAGTTACTGATTATTTTACAATTGAAGGATACAAAAAAATTAAAGATGAATATTTGAACGATGAAATAAAATTGAAAGAACTATTTAATGATGAAGAAGTCCAAAAGATAAAGGAAATATTACTTCTTCCTAACATTGAATTTCGGTTAGCTAAATTTGTTGGTAGGAATAGTATCAATTTTCATGTGATATTCTCAGATGAAGTATCTATCAATGATATTGAGGAAAATTTTTTGCACGAACTTGATTTTGTGTATGCCGGAAATCCGCAAAGCCAAGATGAAAAATGGAAATTAAAGATAGATAATTTGAAAGGACTTGGAAGAAGATTAAAAAATGAACAGGAAAAATTCAAACATAAAGATGAGCTTTTTGTGGGAATGATGAATGCAGTAGTAGATGATTCTGAAATCTTAGATGTATTAAGCAAAAAGCCAACACTTTTTAAAGATAAATTTTTAATAATACTCCCTGCAGATGAGGACTTGAGTAAAATAGATTGGAATTCAAGGGACCATAATTTTAGAAAAGTTTTAATTCAGAAATCAGATATGTTATTTAGCTCAAATGAAAATACTAAAGATTGGGCGTTAGGTAAGAAACATGAACATATTGAAGGTTTCGTTAAAGAATTTAAGGGGCTAAAACCGTGTATATGGTCTTCAGATGCCCATTCATTTGATAGATTATTTGAACCCGATTCTAAAAGATACACTTGGATTAAAGCAAATCCTACTTTTGAGGGTTTGAAACAAATTATTTATGAACCTGAATTAAGGCTTAGAATCCAGGAAGAGGATCCTCGAGAAAATGAGGTATATGCTCGAATAGAGAAATGTGTAATTAATTTTCCATCTGATTTGAAAATTAAGATAGAAGAATCTGGAAAAAAGACGGACTTTTGTTTACAAGGCAAATATGAAGTAGAGTTTTCTAACAATTTAACATGTGTCATTGGTGGAAGGGGGACAGGTAAAAGTACATTAATTCATCTTCTTTGTAATGCTTGCCCAAAAAAGGATATTTCAAAACTTGAAGAGTTGAATTCACCGGTATTGAGTCTTGATCTCGTCCCAGATCCTTTAAGACAATTAGCCGATTTGACTACTACTGAAATTCCAACCAATACTGAGTTTTTCTTGCAGAATGAAATAGAGAAATTTGCGAGAGATATACATGAAATGTCAAATCTTATAAGCCATAGACTCCTCCTTCTTTCTTCTTTAAATAATCAAATATCATTAAAAGATCTTCAGAATGAATGGTCAATGACTTCGCAAGCTATGAATGAGATTATAGAAGCTTATGATAATATTTCTCGTACCACAAAGAATATTGAATCTGTAAATAAGCAAATCGATACACTCAAAAAGCAAATTGATGTAATCAAGTCAAAAGAATATCAAAACTTTCAAAAGATAATTGAAGATATTAACAGCAAGATTGCTGAATTCAAACGCTATGAAGACGAATATAAGGACATTATTGCAAAGATCGATGGGCTTATTACTGCATTTTCTCAACTGGATTGGAGTATAGAACAAGGTAAAGGTATTTTGGACGAGTTGTCGGATTTATTGGGTGACTACAAAAAGAGGTTAAAAGAAAGTTTTGATCAATTATCAAATATATTTAAAACAAATAATTATACTTTACAACTTACAGAGAAGAAGTTTCAACTTAAAAAATATTTGGAGAAAAAAGGTCTTACGGAAGAAAATATAGAAGAGCTCGCCAATGCGTCAGAACAAATAAAAGAGCTGGAGGGTGAAATTAGAATATTAGAAAGACAAAAAGTTCCATTTGAAAAAATTTATAAGAAAAGAAAATCCATCCTTAATGCATATAAGAAGAAGTATTTAGCTTATCAAAATCGATTCTTTGAAGTTGCCACACGCCTCGAAAAAGAATTAGAAGGATTACCTTTTTTTGACAAGGCAATAAGTTTTACTCCAAAAATCAATAAGCAACGACTTCAGGAAGATATAGTAACATTTGTGAAGGATGGTAGCCAGGCCAAAGTTACTTTGAGAACAAATGATATTCAAAGTGTTCTCTTTGATGTTGAAGATATTGCTGAATACCTTAAGAGCAAAGAAAAAATTCGGGATTGTGTCAATCAGTCTACCAAAACAGTTCTTCACAAACAAATAATACAGGGATTAGTTAACGATTCGGTTTTTCTGGAAAAATTGTATCTTCTTCTTTGGGAAAAATATTACAATATTAGTAATATACAAGTCCAGACAAAACTCGGTGATAAACTTCTGCAAAATACATCTTTTGGTGAAAGATGTGGAATTGTTATTTCTATTATTTTGATTGCTGGCACAAATCCTATTGTAATCGATCAACCAGAAGATAACCTTGATGGCAAATTTATCTCTAATGTTCTTGTACCACTTATAAGAAAGAGGAAACTTTGTCGTCAGATAATTTTAGTTACTCGGGATGCGAATATCGTTATTGGTGGAGATGCTGAATTAGTACATATTTTAGAGAGTGACGAAAATGAGAAAAAGACGAAAATTCTTTCATCCAGTATTGAAAATATTGAATATAGGGAAAACTACATTTGGATATTAGATGGAGGTAAGGAAGCTTTTGAAAAAAGGGAAAAGAAGTATGGTTTTAAAACAAGTTGAATCTCAAAACATAGAATTCAAACACAACTGGCGGGATGAGTATTTGAGGGTAATTTCTGCCTTTGCCAATAGTGATGGTGGAGAGTTAAGAATAGGCGTTGATGATAATGGAAAACCAGTTGGGGTTAAGGATGCAAAAAAATTGCTTGAGGATATTCCTAATAAGGTTAGAGATATTTTGGGCATAATCCCTGATGTAAGAATTAAAGCCGAAAACGGAAAAAAAATTATTGTAATTACTATCAAACCCTCTTCTGTTCCAATTTCTTATCACGGAAGTTTTTATGTAAGAAGTGGAAGTACTAATCTTGAATTAAAAGGAAAAGAACTAACCAGATTTTTAATCTCAAAATCAGATAGGAATTGGGACGAATTTATTGAAGAAAGATTCACCGCTGATGATATTGATAGGGATACAATAGAAAAGTTTAGAAATCTATCAATTAAAAGATTGCCTTTTGCAAAAGAGGAAAAGGACGCTATAAAATTACTTCAGAAATTGAATTTAGTTGAAGATGACAAATTTAAAAGAGCAGCTGTATTGCTTTTCGGTAAAAATCCTAAAAGATATTTCACAAGTGCTTATATCAAAATTGGTAAGTTTTTAACTGATACAGATATTGTTAGCTCTGACGATGTTGAAGGTAATCT
>CAYZVE010000120.1:0-2224 GCA_964481805.1 uncultured archaeon
TACAACCAGTATTATTACACCTATTAGTAAAACCAACTATATGATCTACAAATCTTCCTCCGGAAATTTCAAAATTAGTCAATGCATCACCAGGATGATTAAAATTATGACCATCCCAACCAGTTATATACATATCAACATTAGTTATTGTTATGTTGGTATTTTGTCCTTCTATTAGGACGTCTATACACCTCCAGGATGAATCTGTTGATCCCGTACCACCACCATGTAAAATTAAACCACCATTATTCGGCGTTGGGTTCCCTAAAATTGTCAGATTGCTCACATGATTGTATTCAAAACAATATATTCCATACACATCATCTGTATACCCTACTCCAAACTCAAGAGTATCATCACGTAAATCTATTGTAACATTATTAGCTGTTACTCGAATACCTGTACCGCTTGTAGAAATCCTGCTTGTGTTAAAAGTAATAGTATCATAGGCTGTCGATGCAGTATATGGCAGATTAGCACTGCCAATTGATACTTGTCCGGCATAAATTTGTATTGGTAATATTACCACCAATAGCAATAATATAATAAGTATAAATTTCTTCATAAAATCTTTCTATATAGCATAAGGCTGTTTTCCTACCTTAAAATAAATAGGCAGGCTGTTTCTTTTACCAGAATCCCATACCCACGTAAACAAAGCAATATGAGCCTCCTCTTCCAAATTAGAATTTAACTTAGCATTATCATCTGGTTCCATATACCAAGTAACATGACAAGTGGCTGTAATAGTAACATCATTATTATTTTTTACATCCTGATTAAATCTTCCGTTTATTGTTGCAAGATGATATTTATCTGATGTTGTTTTATCTGTGTTATAGTAATAAAGAGTTAAATACATAGATGTTAACTCGGTCAAACTAATAGCATCATCATTTTCATCTACTAAGCGAAAAGTCACTTTATATGTATTATTCTGTTTTACATCAACTATACTAATCATATTAAACTACCCTTATATCTTTAGCAAATATCATATCAATAGCCCTGTAAACTATTAAATTAACTATATTTGTCATTCTATCTGTTATTGTTTCTTCAGCAGAAAGAATGTTAGTAACTCTTTCCGTAAAATATTTTTCAAATAGCACAGAATTGGTAATTCGTTCATAAAAACTTGAAGTGAACATTACTTCATTTGCTAAACGAAACGCCTCTTCCTTATCGCCAGAGGTTATCATGGCAATGTTAGAAAGATAAGTTTTATCACCTAAAACAATATTAGCTAATTCCCCTGTCTTTTTTTTCTCAGCTAAAACACTATGGGCAAGATGAACAATAAATTCTTTATCTCCATCAATTTCATGTGTTAATTTATTTATTATATTCTTATCACTAACAATACTATTTACCAATCTTTGAGACACTTCTTTATCCATATTGGCAATCATAGCAAGCCGTAATGAACGAAACTCTATAAAATTAACAATATTGTATACGCGAGAGGTAACTTCTTTGTCACTTACTACTATATTTACAAATCTTTCGGCAAACTCTTTGTCAAGTTCCCCTATCATGGCAATTTGAGCATGTTCACTTGATTCTAAATTGATAAGCTGAGCTAACCTATTTACTGTTTCCTTGTCTCCCCCTATGGTATTAGCAAATCGTTTAACAGTTTGTTTTTCCACGTCACTTAGCATATACAAACGATCAAGGGAGGCTTTATTTGTCTTTATTAAGTTAGCAAGTCTTCCAATAGTTTCCTTTCCAAAATCAGCTATCATAGAAATATGATTTACAACCTCAAACTCCAAAAATATATCTTCTACAATTCTTTCTAATGTGCTCTTACTAAACTCTGCCATCATAGCTAAACGTAATGTTTCGGGCTCAATAAACTCAGCAATATTTGTAAACCTGGAAACCAATTCTTTGTCTGTTTGTATAATTTGTCCAATACGAGATAACGTGTTTTTATCCATCATGGCCAACATAGCTAATCTATCTTTGTCTCCAGCTTCACCAACAATAATATTTGAAATTTTATCTTTAGTTTCTTTGTCACCTTGAACAACAGACATTATTCTATCAACTTTTTTCTTGTCTAATGCTACTTCATGTCTAATTCTATCAGATATTAATTTGTCCACCACGGCTATCATAATTAAACGCGCGGGAACAAACTTCTCTCCCGATATACCTTGAGCAAATCTGTCTGATATGTTTTTATCTGAAAATATTATGTTACTAATTTTGTCTG
>CAYZVE010000120.1:2324-3423 GCA_964481805.1 uncultured archaeon
TGTCTGATATGTTTTTATCTGAAAATATTATGTTACTAATTTTGTCTGCTTCTGTTTTATCCCCTGAAATAATATTGGACAACCGATAAATTTCTGTTGGGTTAAGATCAATCATATTAATAAATCTGTTAGATACTTCTTTATCCCCAACCACAATTTCTGCCAAACTGCTAAATAAATTTTTATCAAGGTGCACAGTATTGGCTATTTCTAATAAAGATAACTTCTCTCCCTCGGTTAAATTTGAAATTCTTTCTTTTGTTTTTTTGTCCGCAGTAATCAACATAGCAATTCTATCAGTAGATTCTTTATCCCCTGAGACCAAGTTTGATATTCTATCAATAACTACTTTACTTATCAAAACAAGCATGGCCAGTCTTATGGTCTCCGGCTTTTCTATGTCTATTAAATGTCCCATTCTATTTGAAAGTTCTTTGTCCGCTGTAATAGTATTTGCTATTCTAATGAGATCTGATTTTTCTAATGAAGCAATACAAGCCAAACGTATAATCTCTTCTGGATTAACATCAATCATATTTGCAAATTGCAGGGCTATTTCTTTGTCCCCAACTATAATTTCAGATAAACGATCAAAAACATTTTTATCCTGTGATATTAAATTTGCTATTCTGTCACTTAATTCCTTATCCCCTAAAATAATTTGTGCTAGTTCATCTGTGGCAGATTTTTCCACTGTAATCGTAGAAAGTAACCGAGCCACTAATTCCTTATCCCCTGAAACTAAGTTAGAAATTCTATCAACAAATTCTTTATTGCCATCCATTATTTGTGCAATACGTGAAGAGGTAACCTTATCCATAGTTGCCATATGATTTATTCTATCTGAAACATTCTTATCATTAATAACTATATGAGCTAGTTGAGAAGCTACTTTTTTCTCTAAATCAACAATGGAAGCAACCCTGTCACTCAAGAGTTTATCCCCTGATATAATTTGTGAAATACGAGCACTAATGTTTTTATCGGAAGAAAGCCTGTGTGCTAATCTATCATGGTTATGCTTATCCATATAAATGGCATTAGCAATTCTTCTTGCAGACGTAAACTCCATAGTGATTAGATTAGCAATATGATTTAC
>CAYZVE010000121.1:0-3365 GCA_964481805.1 uncultured archaeon
ATTTGGATTTATTGATTAAGATCCTTTTGATACCAACGTTTAATTGCTCTCTCGTTCAGTCATAATACCCATTTAAACCTTCATGGATGAGACGTAAGCCCCAGGCGAGATTTGAACTCGCGACCTACTACTTTCTTGAATTTACGAGGTAGTTGCTCGACCGGTTTGAGCTACTGGGGCAATTGTTCTTAGATGTTTAATAGGATGCATAAATCCTATATTTTTATTAAATTTTTCAATTTCACTTCGTTTAAAAGTTCTTAGTTCAAATCCTTTTTTATTTCCTGATTTGTACATAGGAAATTGAATATCAAATTTTTTTAATAAAATACTCACATTATTCAAAAAAGAATCGTTTGCAGAACTTAATAGAATACTCTTTTTATATTTTTTTGAGATAGTTACTCCGCCATCTGAATCGAATAAGCCTCGTAAAAAGTTACTTGATAATTCAGCATTAATGAAAACAAATTCTGGAATTTTTTCCTTATATTTCTTTTTACCTTCTGGTAATTGGATTACTTTAGAGAAAAATGCATGAATTGACGCCGAATTTATAGAAATAATATTATAATTTTTTTCTTTGATCACAATTGGTTTATAATTAAAGAGCTTTTCTATTAAATCAGTAAGATATTTTGTATGTTGATCTGTTTCTTCCCATATTATAACCTCTAATCTTTTTGAAATATGTCCATCCCCAATAATAAATCCAGTTAGATATGCGAGTTCAAGAGAAAATTTTTTTGGAATAATAAAAAATCCCCTTTTTGTGACACTCTAATTTCTTTCAAAATTTCTTTAATTAAGCTGTCTATTTCATGAAGAAATAGAGGTTTTTTGTATTCACTTAGTTTTTCAAGATAATCATCAATTTGAACTTCCATACTATGTATTTAATTTATTAGATATTTAAGATTTAACTGATATTTTCTTTTCTCTACCATTGAGCCACCAGGGCGTTTCTTTATTAGTTTGTAACACTATATATATGGAAGATTAAATGGAAGAAGCTTTATTATGGGAAAGGGAATCGGGAAAAATTAGATGCGAACTTTGTGCATGGAGATGTTTAATTCCAGAAGGAGAATCTGGGTTTTGTGGTGTTAGAACAAATAAAAAAGGAATATTATGCTCCAAAAACTATGGTAAAATACTTCTTAAGAACGAACAGCTCATTGAAAAATTGCCGATGTTTCACTTTTTTCCAAATTCTAAAACTATCTCTCTTGCATCCTTTGGCTGTAATATGAGATGCAAATTTTGTGAAAATCTTGAGTTAAGCCAGAAAAATGGAGGAGTAGGCGAAAAATACACACCAGAAGAAATAATAAAATTAGCGAATAAAAAAGAAATTAAAATTATTGCATTTACTTACACAGAGCCGACAGTTAATTTTGAGTTTGCTTTCAAAGTTGCCAGGCTTGCGAAGAGATATAATATAAAAACAGTTTTTCGTACAAATGGCTACATGACTTCTGATGCGATTAAAAAAATAGGAAAATATTTAGATGCAGTTACAGTTGATATCAAAGCTTCTGCTGACCCAGAATTTTATAAAAAATATATGGGAGTTGAAAACATTGAGCCAATTTTCTTTGCATTAAAAAGTTTCAAAAAGCATAGGGTATTCACAGAGATATCAAATCTTGTTTTTTCAGGAGTTGGGGATAGCGAAGAATTTAATCAAAAGCTTCTTGAGTGGATAATAGAGAATCTTGGGTCTAGTGTACCTTATCATTTATTGCCATTTAAACCAGCGCATAAAATGCAAGATTTTCAGCCAACAAAAATTCAGACATTGAAAGATTTTGCTTTTGAAGCAAAAAGAATTGGATTGAGATATATTTACATTGATGACCCAGATATCCTTGAGCCCCAGAACACTTCTTGCTATAATTGTGGGGCAACTGTGATAGAGAGAATTGAATCTGAAGTAATTAATATGAATTTAGTTGGAGACAGATGCCCTGATTGTGGATTTAAAATAGATGTCATAAGAGAATAATTATATTATAATATAAATTAAATATTCATCATGAAACGTTTCATCTTATATGCTTTGATAATGTTTTTTTTAATTAATTTAGCATCAGCCCAAAATGTTAAAGAATTGAATTCAACAATTGACATTAAAAATAATGATGAAGCTGAAATAGAATTAATTTTCAAATTCAATGATCAAACTAAAGAGACCTACTTCTCTATACCATATAAGATTTATGATTTGAAGGCTGAAGGTGGGAAATGTTATGTTGAAGAGCAGATCAAAAATACCTTAATATGTAAGCCAAGTTCGCCATTTATTGTCGGGGAAATAAAGATTAAAGCGAACTTTAAAATAAATGGTTTTGCAACAGTCAAAGAAAATAAAACATTTTTTAGTTTGGACATCCCGATATTGCATGATACTGAAAAGGTAAATATAGTTGTAAAACTTCCTGAATTGATGGCTCTTGTTGACGATGATTTGCTACCGCTTTCACCTTCTGGGGCAGATATAGGAAGTGACGGCAGGAGAATAATAATGAGATGGGATTTTAAAGACCAGTTCAAAGGAGATATAATACCATTGAGAATTTATTATGAAAACCTCAACCCAACTAATTTTTTTCAGCTTATAAAATTTGAGTGGATAATATTCTTTTTATTTCTGATAGCTGTCGGTGTTTTTTTAATTTATACCAAACTTTCTAAAAAATCAACAATTGTATTCTCCATTTTAAATGAGCCTGAAAGAATTGCTGTTAATATCATTCAGGAAAAAGGCCAAAAAGATATCGACCAAAGGATAATTGTAAATTCGTCAGGCTTTTCAAAAGCAAAAGTAAGCAGAATACTCCAGAGCCTTGAAGCAAGAGGAGTTATTTCTATTGTTAGAACTGGGAGAAAAAACAAGGTTACGTTGAAAAAAAAGTTCGCTGAAGAAAAGACCGAACAATAATTTAGGAATTCTTAATACCAAAAAGTCATTAAAATCGTTATTTAACTAAAAAAACGTTAATAATACCTTTTGGAACAATTAATTGGGTTTTAATTACTTTTTTGGTATTTTAGAGTATATATTATCATATAAGAGATATCTTATGGAACAGTTTCACGAAAGGTTTATATAGCTACCAAAGATAATCTCTAAGTATAAGCAGGCGCGAGTCTGCGATTTCCGTGAAAACGGAATACAATAAGGTGAAAAAATAAATGAAAACAAAATTGCTATCCGCAATTTTGACTGCAATTATGGCAATATCGCCGCTAGTCGCAGCAGTTGATTTAGGAGACTATCCAAGTTTCCTATTCAAAGACCACAACCTAGACGCATATGTAGTTGTTGGTTCTGCTGCAGCTCCTGGAGATGTTGTCGGTGC
>CAYZVE010000122.1:0-3339 GCA_964481805.1 uncultured archaeon
GGGAATTGAACCCACGACCTCTGCGATTCACCTAATCATCAAATCATGGCTCATTTAACTCAAGTTTATGAGCGCAGCGTTCTAACCACTGAACTACCCCGACTGGATTATAAATAAAAATGGGAAATAATGTTTAAAAATTAATCAAATAACTCCAGTATTTCCTTGGCATTCTTTTCTGCGTGCTCGAATTCATGTTTTTCTGGCTCAAACCTCTGCAAAATTTTAACTGTGCAGCCAATAATTGCCGAAGCAGAAAACAAGTAATTCTTTTGGACTTGATATTCTAATTTAACCCCATCTAATGTCACTGCAGCGCTTCTTTCTCTTCCCAATTCTTTGATATCTTTCTCTCTCCTTTTCAGGATTTCTTCTGGGTTATATTCTAAAGCTATAAGAGCATCTGGCTTCAATTCCTGTAGGGCAAACATGGGCAATCCAGGATAAAACCCTTCCTTCTTTGTTAGAAATGCATGCGTATCAACGATAACATTTTTGTGTTTTTCTGCTTCTTTTCTTATTTTTTTGAAAACTTCTTTGTGAATCTTCAAGTGCTCGGACGATTCTATGCCTTTATCTCCTTCATCCCTTTTCAAGCCTTTTTGCTTGTAAAATTCCGCAAAGTAATCCCCGGCAATTATATGCTTTATGCTTGGGTTTTTTTCCAAAACTTTTTTCATTACAGTAGTTTTTCCAGAACCTTTTATTCCAACTAATACAGCTAACATTCAAAAATCACTCTCCATTATTTACATTTGATTTTAAACTATCTAAATTTATTTCCATACCAGGCAATGCAGCTTCAGTTTTTACTCCAGTCTCCTTTTCAATTATTTTCGCTTGCTCAATTGGATTTTTATGAAGCATCTGGTAAGAATAATGTGTTATTATTGCAAGTTTAGGCTTGCATTTTTTTATTAGTTTAATTGAATCATCGACTGACATATGATAGTCTATTTGTTTTTTTCCATGTGGGTCCATGACATTTACAATCAGCAAATCACAATTTTTGTATTCATCTTCTTGCCCAGGGTAATATGCGCCATCAGAAGTATATCCAATTGTTTTGGAACCTTTTATTAAAAATCCGACACAGGGGTCGTAATGATTGCATTTTATTGCCTTAATTTTCAATTTGCCAATTTCTGTATATTCACCAGGCTCAACTGGCACAAGCTTTTGAGGAATTCTTTGATGCCATCTGCTGACACAAGGAAAATACTCTTTAGACTCTTTCAAACAATGTTCTTCTGCTATAAGGAAGCTTGGGGTATTGCTCCCAATTGAAGTGACTGCAACACCAACATCCCCAGAATGGTCCTGATGAAGGTGTGAAAGCAAAACCCCATTCAGTTTTAAGATATTAATATCGTTTAATCTCGCATTTATCAAAGTTCCAGGCCCAGGGTCAATCATAAAATTTAACCCGTCTAATTCGCAGTAAATACTATGAGTTGGCACCACTTGCATTAACATTCCAAAATCGCCAGCTCCCACCCCTAAAAACTTTATTCTATTCATTTATTCACTTCTATTTTTAATTGGGATTAAGATTAAAATAACTTTCTTTGCTGCTGCTTTCAATAATATATACTCTCCAGACAATATCTAAATATGGCATTTATAGTCATTGAAGGTCTGGATGGTTGTGGGGGTGAAACACAGACTAAACTCCTTGAAGAGTATTTAAAAAAAAATAAAATTCCGCATAAAATATTTCGTTCTCCGGGTTATTCAACACAAATTGGAAAAAGAATTAAATTATACCTCGATGAGAAAATAAAGCTTAATCCTGAAGATGCGTTTAAATTATTTGCATCTGATACATTATTAACATCAAAAAAAATCGAAAAGGAAACTGGCAAACTTGTAGCTATGGACAGGTATATAACATCTACAATTGCTTACCAAGCTGCAAGAGGTTTTGATTTTGAAAAAGGAGTTGAATTTGCAGAATGCACGAATTATCATAAGCCTGATGCAATAATTTACATTGACATCAAGCCAGAAACTAGTATTGAAAGAAAAAAGAAAGAAAAAGATAAATTGGATTATCATGAAGGTAAACTTCATTATCTGGAAAAAGTAAGGGAGTTTTACAAGCAAGAAATAAAAAGAAATGTTCTTGGTAAATGGTTTGTCATCAATGGAGAGATGAGTATACAAGAAGTCCATGAAAACATTTTAGGAATTGTTAAAAAATTTCTCTAGGTCATTAATTATTTTTTTATTGCCTTCAATTAAATCCAACTTTTTTCCTTTATCAATTGTATACCAACCATAATTCTCTGATTCATGATTTATTTCAACTTCACCATCACACCTGCATATATAAGCAACAATAATTGCATGCCTTAATTTATCAGAAGAATCGAATTGAAATGAATAAGCATTAAATAAATCCCAGGATTTTAGATCAAGGTTAGTTTCTTCTTTTATTCCACGCTTTAAGCCATCGGTTAAATCTTCACCAAAATGAATAGCTTCACCCACAAAACCCCATTTTTCAGGTTCAAACCTATTCTTCTTGTTCCTTTTAGTAAAAAGAAATTTATCGCCTCTTATAATAATTGCAAGAACAGCCGGTGTTTGTTCTTTTATTTTTTTCATATAATTACATATAGAAATAAAATTAAAAAAGAAAATAAAAAATTATCTTCTTGTTGTTTTTCTTGCTGCAGTTCTTTTTGTAGCTGTTCTCTTTGCACCTACTCTTCTTACAGCAGTTGTTCTTGTTGTCGCTTTCTTAGCAGTTCTTCTTAAAACCATCTAATTACCTTTTATTATTTGATATAAATTTATTTTATATAGTTAATAATGTTTTGCTTTTTATCAGAGAACTAATTCAAAAAAAATCAGATGAGATTCAAATATTCCTTGACAATTGATATTATTTCTTTTGGTTCAAGCTGTGACCTATCAAGATGATTTTGTTGTTTGAATGGATTTGAATTGATAATAAGAATTATTCCGTTGTTTGTTTTTTCTAATCTCAGTTTTATTTGGGGTTTTTCATCTTTTGGTTCTTTTGTGTAGGTTTCTCTTGGGAAGTATTTTGTCGAGCCATCAAATCCCCACATGATTCCATCATCTGGTGTGTTGGCAATCATAAATCCAAATTCTTGAAGTTGATCTTTTATCTCCGATGAAATGAAAATGTCTTGGTTTGTTTCAGTTTGCATAGACAATATTTTAGGAATGGTTTAATAAATTCTTTACGTCATCAACTTCTTGATATTATTAACATTATTGATTCCAATCCAAGTAGACATAAACCCAAATCCAGACTCATCAATTTTAAATGAATCAATTTTTCTGGGGTTTTTCAAAAATATCAGT